>JAFZKQ010000070.1 GCA_017553575.1 Paludibacteraceae bacterium | reverse complement strand
GGTTCCATCGAATTATGATGAAGGGAAAAACTCAAATACCAAGAATATGGTTGCGGCATTTATAGAGAAAGGGGTTGTGAAATCCATCTATGTCTATCCTGATTCTACCTATCCGAATTATCATCGTCCTACATCAAAAGATAATTATCGGAATGCCGTTTTATCCATCTTGCTTCAAGTCGATTGCTCCGACCAGCATGTGCTCTATCTAGTGGCAGAGAAGAAGTCAGAATGGAAATCAGGTTATCCTGTGATAAGTAAAGACATGGCGAAAACAGGGAAGGAGACGTGGGGACTTTTCCAGGGTGAGTTTTCCAATCTCTCCATAGAGGAGGGGCGCATCTATGAACTTTCTATAGAGGAGGAGTATTGCCTTGGCTTGGATACAATCCATGTCATAAATAGTCGGCCTTGTTTGATGGATGAAAAGGGACAAGAACAATGGAAAAAACAGATGTGGAAAAGGTATCGGAAAGAAAAGAAACATTTCGGACATCTCCAGATTCGTTAAGGTGGCGGCTTCATTTAGATGAGGAAATGAAGGTGGCGTGTACTGCTTTTTAAGTTGTTGAACTGTATGTGTTTGTGTATTTTTTATGATTATTAAAACTATAGTCTTATGATGCGATTTATTCTTTGTTTTCTCTTCTCCCTTGTGGCCTTCTTTGCCCATGCTGAGACGTTTTACGAGAAGGTGTCGGCGCAGACAGAGGGTATTGCCAAAGCCTTGGGGACCACTTATGATTCCTTGCTTATATTCTCTTTTCGCGATAGGAGTAGACATCTTGTGGTGACGAATCAAGAACTGTATGCCAATGGTTCGTTTGTCGGTTTGAAAATGTACAAGGCTGAAAGTAAGGGTGGAAAACTTGAATACTACGAGTGTAGCGATACGACAAAATATTCTCCACGTTTTGATAAGAAGGTCTTTCCCAGAGATTTGGGCAAGTTGAAGACGAATTTGGACGAGCCTTTGGACGAGCCCGTTTTGACGTTTGTGGAGAAGGGGGTTATTAAGAGCAGATGCTCCATTGAAAAGCTATGGGAAGATGAAAAGGAACAAAGTAATTATGAACGGATAGCCCTTGCCCTTTTGTATTTTAAAAAGGATTCAGTTAAGAGGAAATCAATGGATAAGAGGGAATATATGCTTTTATCGGTAGATGAGATAATAATGGATGATAAGAGGTGTTATCCCATAAGGAGTTTGAAGCAGAAAGATGATGAATGGGAACTCTTTTGTGGCGAATTTACCAACCTCTATATGGAGTCTTACTATATTTTCCCACTAGAGGTGGAGGAATACAATCCTCAAGCCGATACGATTCATGTGATAAAAGTAGTGGTGAGGGATGAAAATCCTCATCCTCGTAGAAGGAAGGGTTATTTGGAATGGAAGAAAAAAAATATACATCTGTTTGAAAGATAGAAGTCCTGAATCTGTTTTTCAGCGACGAGGGGATCGTGCTGTTGGTGCGTGAAATAGTGAGGCTCTTGTCTAATTAAAGAGCGATTTTTGTAGATTCAAAGAAATCATGGCGGATGTTGTAGGATTATTTCGGCTGTTTTTTTACTTTTGTTATACATTTAATCACACGGACTAAACTTGAAACGTGAAAGAAAGGGTGATAGGTATATTTAACGAAAAGCTGTAAAAAATGTCTGATTTTAAGATTAAACGCGCCGATGGAAAAGAGCGCGAAATTTCCGGTTATATTTATAGTGCTCCGCGTTCCGACGTAAAGAGCTATAGTTCATCTCGCTATACTGCAAGTCAGTTGCCTAGGAAGGTGGATTTGCGTCCTTATATGACGGCTGTGGAAGACCAGGGACAAGTAGGAAGCTGTACGGCAAATGCGGTGGCTGGCGCTTATGAGTATTTGGTCAAAAAGAATCAAGGGTTGGAGGATGATTACGATGTGAGCCGCCTCTTCATCTACTATGGTGCGCGTGCTAAGCGGGGCAATGAAAGGAAGGATTCTGGTTCGTTTATCTGTGACGCCATCGAATTGTTGGAGGAGGTGGGCGCATGCTCGGAATACACATGGCCCTACTCGGAAAATAAATCAGTTGTTTTCCAAAAACCTAGCGACGAAGCCTTTGAGGAGGCCAGTGAACACAAAATCACCGAGGCGGAGCATATCCCGACCACGTTGCAGGCTTGGAAGAGCGCTTTGGCTGAAGGCTTCCCAATCATATTCGGTATTTCCCTCTTCAATTCGTTCGACAAGCAACGGAGGAGAGGCTTTGTTCCCAATCCGTCGAGTAATGAGGCCTCTCGTGGGTCGCATGCAAGCCACGCCATGTTGTGTGTGGGGTATTCCGATGTGGATAGGGTTTTCATTGTCCGTAACTCGTGGGGAGAGAGATGGGGCGACCATGGCTACTGCTACATTTCCTACGATTATATGATGAACAAGAACTACAACAAAGGTGACTCGTGGATTATTCGTGATGCGGAAGAGGTGGAAGGAAATGAGGACACTTGGTTGTATGACGACGAGTCGGTTTTGACCGATTTGAACGAGGAATTTGCCAACATGGACGAGGAGACATGGGAGGCGATGATCGATAGTATGGGCGATTATCCTTTCCCTCACCGTTTAGGCATCTTGTTCACTGCCGCCGCCCTTATGGATGGCGAACTTGCGGACGAGGAGCGGGAAGTGGCTATTGACCACATTGGCGAAGCTTTCCAGATTTTTGGCTACGACGATTTGGATCCTGCGGGTATCTTTGAATATGCTTCTGAGGTTATAGAGGAGAACAGCGACATCATTCAAGAGAGTGTTGATCTTTTCGGTGAATACTTGTCTGGCGAGGCTCTCGCTACGATCCTTCAACAGATGCGTGAAATTGCAGGTGCCGACGATATGGACGATGACGAGGCCGATTTCATCGACAGTGTGGAAGCTATATGGTTAGGCGGTGAGGATTCCGATGAGGAAGATGACGATGATCTGTTTGGCGACGATGAGGATTCTGAAGAGGAAGAAGAAGAGGAAGAAGAGGGCGATTATGAGTCCTTTACGGTCGTTTTGGGTGGCCCAGACTCTGACGAGCCATCCTACCTCTCCATTTGTGACCAAGAGGCTTATTCGCTTGAAGATGATGAGGAGTGCTTGGATAATGTGGAGATTGTCTTTACGGGCTCAAAATTTATCTCTGCCAGCAAGTGTAGAAATTCCTATGTCTCTGAAAATGGCAACGAGGCCAATGTCGAAACGTTGGAGAAGGGCTCTGAATATGAGTTCGTCACTTCAACTGGATACGAAGGCCGTATCGTCGTGGAGGATGGCGAAATAGGAGGTAGCGACTCGGTTATCGAGGTTACTGTTTATTATTGTGAGTCGGAAGAGGAGTAGGGGTTCCTTTTTTCGATAAATAGGCAACGGCGGGGATTGATTCTCCGTCGTTTTTTTTATGTTTTTCTATGAAAATCGATTGTGTGGTGCGTGACTTTTGGCACGATTGTGCTTTGGAAAAGACCCTCAGTTGGCTATAAGTTCCAGAGTGACAGAAATTTTCCTTTTGAATCTTGTTGTTATGTTTTAAAAACATTATGTTTCCGTTGCATAATAATTTGCTATTCTCATAGGAGGGAACAAATGGCACGGAGAGTATGGATATATGAAAGGCTCGGATTCTCGAATGAGATTCCAAGCCTTTGCTTTAATTTATTAGATGAAAAGGGATTTTTTATTTTCCCTCCTTCTTTGGTGACATGACAACTTCGATAACATTCTTTTGGTCAACCAAGCGGTTGAGTACTTGGCGAAGTTTTTCTTGGGTCATACCATCCACTATGCGCATATAGTCTTGAGTTATGTCGTCGCCATCCTTATAGTAAGCGATGAGCGTATTCAACCACCATCTGTTTTCTTTTTGGTTGCTTTGGAAGTTCTTCGTGAGATTCTCTTTTACCTTTTGGAAATCAGAGGCTTTTGGACCGTTTTTGCAAATGGAGTCCACTTCGCTGTGGATCAACGAAATCATTTTCGCCTGAAGTTTCGGATCGGTGTCGAAGGTCATTTGTAGGGTGGCTTCCTGGATAGGTTTGCTGGAAACGCCTCCGCGGACACTAACGCCATAGGTGCCTCCTTCCTGTTCGCGGAGAGAGTCCGTGTAGCGCATCCGCAAGATGTCAGCAATCATGCCCATGGCAATGCGGTTCTCCATGGTGAAGTCCATCGCACCGCTATAGAGGACGAAATTTGAAGCCTTTTCCACTTTCAGCTCTTTTTCGAAATAGTTCTTCACGATACCCTTAGGTTTGCGTGTGCCTTGATCTTTCCATTTCTCCAAATTGCCTTGTTTCTTGAGTCCTCCTAAATAGGTGAGGATGAGTGGCTTCATTTGCTCTTCGTCGATGTTTCCGACGAGATAGACGGTGAAGTCCGCTGGGTTTTCAAAACGTCCTTTGAAGAGTTCCAACGCCTTCTTTTGGTCCACCTTGCCCAACATCTCCAAGTTGAATGGAGCCGTACGCTTGTCGTGTTGGTTGGCTGTCACCTTCACACTGTCAGAGAAGGCTGAATTTGGATCCAATACTTTGTTTGTCAAGTAGGTCTTGTATTGGTTGCATAGGGCAGAGTAGCCCTCGTTGTCTTCTCTCACGGAGGTGAAATAGAGGTAGAAGAGTTGCAACAGGGTCTCAACGTCTTTGACGGACGAACTGCCCGAAATCGTCTCTTCGTAGGAGCCGACGGAAGGGGAGATGCTGAGCACCTTTCCGGCCAACTTCTTGCTTAAATCAATCATGTTGAAATTGCCTAATCCGTTGTTTTCCACCACGGAGGCACAAAGCATACCCGAAGGCAACTCGTTCAAGTTGTCGATAAGGGAGAGACCGCCCTCGCTGTAGGCGTAGAGCAGGATTTCGTCTTCCTTCAATTTCGTCGGTTTTAGCACGACTCTCATGCCGTTGGAAAGTGTCCAGACTTTGGCTCCGAGGTTCTCGTTGACCGTTTCTTTCTTCACCTTTCCTTTTTTCGGCATCTTCTCCACCAAATTTCCGCCCAATTCTTTCTCCTGATAAGGGGTTAGAGCCAATCCTCGTACCTCGTCGATGGCATTGAGTACGGACTTTTCGTTAGGTAGGAGGGCAGCGTTCTTTTCTGCACCGGAGATCATGACCGTCATGTTCTTCTCGCCGATATATTTCTTGGCCACATCGTTGAGTTGCTCCAACGTGATGGATGACAAGACCGATTGTAGCGTCTTGAATTCCCAAGTTATGCCAGGGATAGGTTCGAAACGGAGGAAATTATTGATGTACTCTTGGACATACGTGTTGTTCTTGGTCTTGTTCCTTTCGTTGTAAGCCTTCTCCATCCGACTGAGCAGTTCTATTTTCGCACGGTCGAGCTCGGTTTGGGTGAACCCGAATCGTCTGACACGCTCGGCCTCCGTCAACAAAGTTTTCAAGGCGTCCAATTCGCGGCCGTCGTGGGCAATGGCCAATAGTTCAAAGACATCCTTGGTCCTGACCAGCTCCCCATATTCAGCATAGGCTCCGGCGATAGGGGCGTCTGCTTTTTGGCAGATTTCATCCAAACGTTGCCCCAACATGTTTCCGATCAGGTTTTGGTAGATGGAGGCAATATAGCCGGCCAACGAAGCTCTTGAACGGTCGGATTGGGGCTCGTGCCTAAACTCCACGTCGATACGGGTCTGTCGAGCCTCCGCATCGGTAATGATGGCCACAATCGGGTCTTCGTTGTCTTCCAATTGGAAGTAAGGCCGTGGGGTAGGATTGATTCGTTTAGGGACGTCGGTAAATAGTCTCTTGAGCGTTGCTTCTACGGAGTCCACGTTGATGTCGCCCACGATAATCAAACCTTGCAAATCGGGGCGATACCATTTCTGGTAGAAATCGCGGAGTGTTTGTGGCTTGAAATTGTTGATGACGGCTGTGTCGCCGATGACATCCCTTTTTGCGTATTGGGAGTTACGGTAGAGAATGGGCAACGATTTGGACCAAATACGTCTGTTGGCGTTGGCCCTTGTTCGCCATTCCTCACGGATGACCCCTCGTTCTTTGTCGATTTCATCGGGTTCCATGGAGATGAATCCAGACCAGTCGTGGAGGACGAGCAGGGCCGTGTCCACGATGCCATCCCGGTTGGTTGGCACAGAGGTCAAGTTGTATACGGTTTGGTCGAGGGAGGTGTAGGCGTTGATGTTGGCGCCGAATTTCACTCCGATGGTTTCAAAGTAGTTGATCAGGGATTTGCCCGGAAAATGGGTCGTTCCGTTGAAGGCAATGTGTTCAAGGAAGTGGGCCAGACCGTTTTGGCTGTCTTCTTCCAAGATGGCTCCCACATTTTGTACGATATAGAAGTCTGCTCGTTCAGGCACCACGTCGTTGTGACGGATATAGTAGGTCAAACCGTTTTCCATGACACCATACCGTAAGTCCGGATCCATGGGGAGGGGCTCCAACGGCTTCTGGGCGGAAACGCTGGCACCCATGAGGGCGAATAAGAGAATTGTAATGTTCTTTTTCATCATCAAAATCATTTGTTTCCACAAAAATAATATTCATAAGGATAGGAATGCCCCGTTTTTGTAGAAAAAAACAAATTTTAGCAACGTTTAGGAAATGAGCAGAACAGGCTTTATGGAAATTGCCCGCCTATTCAGGAAACAAGGGACTCTTCGATGCGAGAAGGAGTAAGCCAATGTTAAGGTGTTGCCTGTTTGATGGATAAAAAAAGTCCCCCGAAATCTTCCGGAGGACTATCTTAATTTTAACTTTTAATTTTCTTGCTTAAGCGTGTACATAAGTACCGATAGGTTCGCCAGAGAGAACTTTCTTCAAGTTGCCCAATTTGTCCATGTTGAACACGACGATAGGCAAGTTGTTGTCTCTACACATCACCGTGGCACTCAAGTCCATCACCTTAAGATCTCTAGCCAAGACCTCATCGTAGGAGATGTCGTCGAATTTTGTGGCTGTTGGATCCTTTTCAGGGTCAGCCGTATAGATACCATCCACACGAGTACCCTTTAGCATGACATCCGCTTCGATTTCGATTCCACGCAAAGAAGAACCTGTATCTGTTGTGAAGAACGGATTTCCCGTACCTGCCGAGAATATGGCGATTTCACCTCTGTTTAGCGTCTCTATGGCTTTGTCCTTGCTGTAGAATTCGCCGATAGGTTCCATGCGGATAGCTGTCAGGACGCGAGATTTGGCACCCACGCTAGTAAGGGCGGAGTTGAGAGCGAGGCTGTTGATGACGGTGGCCAACATACCCATTTGGTCTCCCTTCACACGGTCGAACCCTTTTTTTGCACCGCTAAGTCCACGGAAGATGTTTCCGCCACCGATTACGATACCGATTTGGATGCCCATGTCAGCTATTTCCTTGATTTGAACGGCGTAATCGTGCAATCTGTTTTCGTCGATACCATACCCTTTTTCTCCCATAAGCGATTCACCACTCAGTTTCAGCAGAATTCTGTTATACTTGTTTGCCATGATTTTGTTATTTGTGTTAATTCTTTCTTGTTTCGGTTGGCTGTATGGAACACACAACCATAATGCAATATTCGCAAAATTCTTTCATTTATGCAAACGATTGTTTTAAAAGATGGACTTGTAAAAATAGTTGAGAATAGGCGGAGATGTTCTTTTTTTTCATTATCTTTGGAAAAGATAGTATAATTTATTTAATAAGGTATTTTATGAAAAATTGGAAATTAATTTTAGTGTTGTTGGTTGGGGCCTCTTCTCTATTTTTGGGGGCTTGTTCCAAGGATGATGACAACTCGGATCCTGAGTTGGTGGAAGATAAGGTGTCATTGCCAAAGGATTATGGAGTGACTGCAATTTTCCCTGTAGATTCATGGGGTTGCTCCTACTTTTATGATTTTAAGTATGATGACTCTCGGGCGATATACTCAAGAGATTGCATTGCCACCTATTTGAGGGAGGATTCTGTATATTCTCAGTCTTCAGGAAAAAATTCTTATTATACCATCATCTATTTCTGTCGTTTGGATAAAACCTTCTCGTCGGAGGCGGAAGCAAAGGATTTTGTCTCTGATTTGCAGTATGTCTTAGATGGTAGTTATGATAAGACGGGGGAAAACTTGCCAAATATGAACTATAAATTCGTGAGCGAAGTTAAATCTGTTCAGTTGAATGATTATAACGCTTCTCTTATAGAGGTGATAGACAAGCAAGGCTATTACCAAGCGAATCATTTTGTTTATGATGGAGGCCGATTATATTGGGTCACACTCTCGTTGAAATCTGAACATTATGATTCTAAAGATGCTAAATATCAAGAGTGTATTTCCATTCTAAATACATTTAAGCTAGTTGATTAACAAGTTGAATAAGTCGATTTTGAAGGGAAGGGGGTGACCTCTTCCTTTTTTTGTGATTTGGTATCTTGCCAATCGCTCTTCTAGCATAATTTCGTTCAATGAAAACAGCTTCCCCAAAGGCCCTGTTTTTAGATTCTTTTGAAAAAATAGGTGCAAATATGCATTGATTGCCAAATATTTATTATTTTTGAGGACTATAGTATAATTTATTAATAAGGTAAATGTTATGAAAAACTGGAAGTTGGTTTTATTGTTGGGACTGTGCTCTCTATTTGCAGTCTCTTGTTCTAAGGACGATGATGAAGATATAATTGATTTGGGTAGAACGGATATTGATGATATTCCTACGGGTAAGGTGGGGTTGCCTAAAACCTATGGAATGTTCGCCGTATTTCCTCAAGGAACTTGGGGCCTTAGTTATTATGATAAGTTTAAAAATCAAGAGGGTTATGAAGCTGAATACTCAAGGGATTGTATTGTTACGTATTTGAGAGAGGATTCTATCTATCTCTTTGATCATTCTGTGTATAAAACCCTCATCTATTTCGCTCGTTTTGATAAGGAGTTCTCTTCTGAAGAGGAGGCAAACAGTTTCATAGGGGAATTCCATTATGTTTTGGAGGGTGACTATGATCAGACAGGCGATAATCCTGATTTGGAATATGAATATGTGGGCGGTATGGATTTTGTCCAAGTAGGGAAAAATACGGGTACTCTTATCGAGGTGAGAGATAAATTCGGCTATTATCAGGCAAACTATTTTGTTTATAAAGACGGAAAGTTGTATATGGTAACTCTTTCTTTGGATAATGAGTATGTTACCACTAACTCTCCTAAGTATCAAGAGTGTATCTCGATTATCAATTCGTTTAGAATTGTAGATCCAGAACTTCAATAAAATATAATTGTTTTAGGGGGAAGGCCTAGACCTTCCCTTTTTTGTATAAATGTTTAGATTGGTGTTTTATGGTATTCGATGAAATCAATCAAAAAGTAGGGACGCCCAACCTTCATGCTGCTTTGCCCTATGTGGCTGCGGAGAGCCGTTATTCGAACATGGCTTATCGTCGTTGTGGACGGAGTGGTTTGCTGTTGCCTGCCATCTCTTTAGGGCTTTGGCACAACTTCGGCAGTGTGGATGTGTTTGAGGATTTTGAGAAGGTGGCCTATGCCGCATTCGACAATGGAATTACCCACTTTGACTTGGCAAACAACTATGGTCCCGTTCCAGGTTCGGCAGAGGAGAATTTCGGTCGGATTTTGGCACATGGATTGGGTCGCTATCGAGATGAACTGATTATCACCACGAAGGCCGGATATGATATGTGGCCGGGTCCGTATGGAGAGTGGGGTAGCCGCAAGTACTTGATGGCCAGCCTAAACCAAAGCTTGAAACGGATGGGTTTGGAGTATGTGGACATATTCTATTCTCACCGACCAGACCCAAATACGCCGTTGGAAGAGACGATGGGGGCGTTGGCCGATATCGTTAGGCAGGGCAAGGCCCTTTATGTGGGCATCTCCAATTATGATGTGGAGCAGACGAAACAAGCCGTCGCTATCCTGAAGGAGCACAAAGTGCCATGCTTAGTTCATCAGGCCCGATATTCGATGTTCGATCGTTGGACAGAACCGGGATTGCTTCCGCTGTTGGAGCAGGAGGGCGTCGGTATGGTCGCTTTCTCTCCGTTGGCGCAAGGACTTCTGACGAATAAGTATCTCAACGGTGTCCCAGCCGATTCAAGGGCGGCTCGTCCGAACAGCTTTTTGCCGGCATCCTCCATCACGCCAGACATTTTGGCGAAGATACGGGCTTTGAATGCCTTGGCGGAGCAACGGGGACAGACCTGGGCGGAGATGGCTTTGGCTTGGTTGCTGAAGGATAGGCGAGTGACGAGTGTCATCGTGGGTGCCCGTTCTGTCAACCAATTGATGGACAACCTGAAAGCCTTGGAACATTTGGATTTCTCGGAAGAAGAACTCACGCAGATAGAAAAGATTCTTGGTTAATTAAAACGTAGGGGCTTCCTAAAGCGGATGCTATGGACGCATCCAGTTTCAGATAGAGCCTCATCTTAATTCTCAATAGATTTTTACAAACGACCTTGCACGGAGGTGTGGGGTCGTTTTTTATATGCGTCAATTTTTTGCCCTAAAATATTAGCAGTGTGGTGAAATCTCTCCAAAATCTTATGCCATTTTTTCAAATCATAACATATTTTCTTGTAAATTTGCGCATTCATAAAGGGGGTGCCCCTTGTAATTACACTAAAAAGTTGGACGGCACGCTCTTAAACAAGAATTTGGAGAGAATAAAAATAACTAATCATGTTGACAGCAAAGGAAATACGCAAATCGTTTACTGATTTCTTCGCTTCGAAAGGACACACAATCGTCCCTTCGGCTCCTATGGTCGTAAAGAACGACCCCACGTTAATGTTCACCAATGCGGGTATGAACCAGTTCAAGGATATATTCCTTGGTAACACTCCTCGGAAATACCCTCGTGTCGCGAACTCCCAAAAGTGTTTGCGTGTAAGCGGTAAGCATAACGATTTGGAGGAGGTTGGACATGACACATACCACCACACCATGTTCGAGATGCTCGGAAACTGGTCTTTCGGCGACTATTTCAAGAAAGAGGCCATCTCTTGGGCTTGGGAATACTTGGTGGATGTTTTGAAAATCGATCCGAACAGACTCTATGCTACTGTCTTCGAAGGTAGCAAGGAGGACGGACTCTCCCGCGATGAGGAGGCTGCTGAGATCTGGGCGCAATTCCTTCCTAAGGAGAGAATCATCAACGGTAACAAGCACGACAACTTCTGGGAAATGGGCGATACGGGTCCTTGTGGCCCTTGCTCGGAAATCCATATCGACCTCCGTTCTGACGAGGAGAGAAAGAAGGTGGACGGTCTGACGTTGGTCAACCACGATCATCCTCAAGTTATCGAGATTTGGAACAACGTGTTTATGCAATATAACCGCAAGGCTGACGGTTCGTTGGAGCCTCTTCCTGCAAAGCATGTCGATACAGGTATGGGATTCGAGCGCCTCTGTATGGCTCTTCAAGGAAAGCAATCCAACTACGATACGGACGTCTTCCAACCTATCATCAAGGAGATTGGTAAGATCTGCGGTTGCGAATACGGAAAGTCAAAGGAGACGGACATTGCTATGCGTGTGGTTGCTGACCACATCCGTACGATTTCATTCTCCATTACGGATGGCCAGTTGCCGTCAAACGCAAAGGCTGGTTATGTGATCAGAAGAATCCTTCGCCGTGCAGTCCGTTATGGATATACCTTCCTCGGACAGAAGCAGGCATTCCTTTACAAGTTGCTCCCTGCCTTGATCGACAGCATGGGCGACGCTTACCCAGAGTTGAAGGCACAACAAGAGTTGGTTGTTAAGGTTATCAAGGAGGAGGAGGACTCTTTCTTGCGTACGTTGGAGACGGGTATCCGTTTGTTGGACAAGGTGATGGCTGAGACGAAAGCGGCAGGAAAGAGCCAAATTTCTGGTGTGGACGGCTTTACTTTGTATGATACGTTCGGTTTCCCTCTCGATTTGACGGAGTTGATTCTTCGCGAAAACGGTATGACCATCAATGAGGAGGAGTTCAACGTGGAGATGCAGAAGCAGAAGGAGCGTGCTCGTAATGCTGCGAGTGTCGAAACGGGCGACTGGGTGACCTTGAAGGAGGGCGAGTCTAAATTCATCGGTTACGACTTCTTTGAGGCAGACATTGATGTTTTGCGTTACCGTAAGATCAAGCAAAAGAATACGGAATTGTTCCAAGTCGTATTTGACAAGACTCCTTTCTATGCAGAGATGGGAGGTCAGATGGGCGATTCTGGTTATATAGAGGCAGATGGAGTTAAATATGAGGTGTTGGATACGAAGAAGGAAAACAACTTGACAGTTCATTTGATGAAGAAATTGCCTTCCGACCTCACTTCCTCATTCCACGCTGTGATTGATTTGAAGAAACGTCAGCAGACGGCTTGTAACCATACTGCTACACACTTGTTGGATTATGCTTTGCGCCAAGTTTTGGGTACGCATGTGGAGCAAAAAGGATCGTTGGTTTCGGCTGATTCTTTGCGATTCGACTTCTCCCACTTCCAAAAGGTGACGGACGAAGAGCTTCGCAAGGCTGAGAAGTTGGCCAATGAGTTGGTTCGTCAAAACATTCCGTTGGAGGAGTTCCGCGACCTTCCTATCGACAAGGCTCGTGAAATGGGTGCAATTGCCCTATTCGGCGAGAAGTATGGTGACACGGTTCGTATGATTAAATATGGTCCATCTATGGAGCTTTGTGGTGGTACACACGTGAAGGCAACAGGTGAAATCGGTATGATTCGCATCATTTCCGAGAGTTCCGTGGCAGCCGGCGTCCGTCGTATCGAGGCTATCTCTGCGGAGAAGGTAGAGGAGTCTATGGACGACCTTCAAGATATGGTTCGTGATTTGAAGAACATCTTCAACAATACACCAAATCTGGTTCAAGCCATCAAGAAGGCAATGGATGAGAATGCGGAGTTGAAGAAGGCTGTAGAGGCTCATCAACAAGAGAAAGTCGCTAAGATGAAGGATGAGTTGATTGCCAAGGCAGAGAACAAGGGCGGGGTTAAATTGATTACCTTGCAAGGCTCTTATACGCCGGATATGGTTAAATCCATTGCGTTCCAAATCCGCAACACGGTTAAGGAGGATATGGCATTCGTGGCGGCAACTTCAGTAGAAGGAAAGCCAACGTTGACAATCGCTCTTTCCGATACGTTGGTCGCTGCTGGAAATAATGCAACCCAAATGGTGCGTGACGCGGCTAAGTTGATCCAAGGTGGTGGCGGTGGTCAGCCTTTCTTCGCACAAGCTGGAGGTAAGAATGCCGGAGGTCTTTCTGAGGCATTTGAGCTCCTTTGCGGAAAGATAGGAAAATAATAGAGTAAGACGCTATATAGAAGGAGGGTGTGTCAAAAATCAATTTTGACACACCCTCTTGCTTTTGTGTTGCCCCGACCATGGTTTTGTTCATCTGGCTACTTTGTGCCTCTGTCGTTCATTTAAACGGCCTCTATGCCGAGATTTGCAGTTTGGTGGCCTCCTGATAGTCGTTTAGGAGGCAGAATCTTAGGAAAAAAGGCATTCAATCGCTCTTTTCTGCTGATATACCTCAATAAAAGCCTCTTCATGTTTGCAAGAAATTTTGTTTTTCGTATATTTGTGGCATGGTTCTTGTGGATACTGAATTGTGTGGATAAAATCCACATTTGAGTATCGTCTAAATGTATTATAAAATTTTTTTTAGGTTTCCATGAAGGTATTATTTCCTGTACAAAACGATGACGAACGCAAATTCATGATTGCTGACGACATCAACGCTAAAAATTTTGTATGCGTATATGATACGCAAACACATCAAATTCAGTGGACTTCCAATTCGGAGTTGTCCTCCAGTGCCTCTAAGAATCTCTCTTGCGCAATCAAGGAGATGGGTGTTGAGGGTATCGTAACGTTGGAAGAGGATAGCGAGATTGATTTGAAGGGTACTGACCTTGATGTATATCAGTCAAAAACAAAGGATTTGATTTCAGCAATCAAATTACTTAATCAGAACAAATTGCCATTGATGGCATAACAACTCTAGTAAGTGATCACGAGGGGGATGCACCGTCCGGTAGCATCCCTTTTTTTGCCTCCTATGTTGTCTAAAAACGCATAAAAAAACAGGCGAAGAGATGATCCTAAGATCATTCTCCGCCTGTCTCCAATTATCTGTTTTGTTGTGTTTGTTTGCTTATTTCAAAGCGTCGAGAGCCGACTTCATTCTCTTGAATGCCTCGATCAACTTCTCGTCGGAAGTTGCGTAAGACATACGGATGCACTTTGGAGAACCGAATGAGTCACCGCCCACGCAAGCAACGTGACCCTCTTCCAAAAGGTAAAGAGCCAAATCAGAAGAGTTGTTGATGGTTGCTCCCTTAGCAGTCTTTTTGCCGAAGTATGCGCTACAATCAGGGAAGAGATAGAATGCACCTTCAGGGATAGTGATTTTGAAACCGGAAATCTCTTTAGCCATCTTAACAACAAGGTCGCGTCTGCGTTGGAATGCTTGGCGCATAGTCTCTACGCAAGTTTGGTCGCCCGTGTAGGCAGCCTCAGCAGCCTTTTGCGTGATGGAAGAAGGTCCGGATGTATATTGTCCTTGCAATTTGTTGCAAGCCTTAGCGATCCATTCTGGAGCGGCAATCCAACCCAAACGCCAACCGGTCATGGCATAACCCTTGGAGACGCCGTTGATGATCACCACTTGATCCTTGATCTCTGGGAATTGGGCAATACTTTCGTGCTTGCCTACATAATTGATGTGTTCGTAGATCTCGTCAGCGATAACAAACACGTTTGGATGTTTTGCGATAACTTTTGCCAAGCCTGCCAACTCCTCTTTTGAGTAAACGCTTCCCGTTGGGTTGGAAGGGGAGCAGAGGATGAGAGCTTTTGTCTTTGGCGTGATGGCAGCCTCCAATTGAGCAGGAGTTATTTTGAAGTTTTGGTCCAAACCAGCTTCGATGATGACGTTCTTTCCTTCAGCCAACTTAACCATTTCGATGTAGCTTACCCAATATGGCGCAGGGACGATCACCTCGTCGTCTTTGTCGATTAGGCAAAGAATCACATTACAAACGGATTGCTTAGCACCGTTGGAACAAACGATTTGTTCTGGTTTGTATTCGAGATTGTTCTCTTTTTGGAGTTTCTCGACGATTGCCTTACGTAAGGCAGGGTAGCCCGGAACGGGTGAGTAGAATGAAAAATTATTATCAATAGCTTTTTTTGCAGCCTCTTTTATGTGGTCAGGGGTGAAGAAATCCGGTTCTCCCACACTAAGATTGATTACATCAATACCTTGTGCCTTCAATTCGCTACTCTTCTGTGACATAGCAAGAGTTGCTGAAGGCGATAATGCTGCTAAACGAGCTGAAACTTGATTCATTTCTGTTATCCTTAAATTAATAAATTATCGACGCGCAAAATTACAAAAAGTATATGTATCTGCAAAGATGTGTGACCAAAAATAAGGCAAATAGTCACAATGTTTGTTTGTTTCTTGTTCCAAATGATTCTAGATTGCAAAGTCGATGTTACAAAAGGTCAGAACCTTTGAGGAAAAAGGCTTCCTCTTTCTAATTTCAAGCTGGACTTTTAGAACTCATCTTTATTTTCTATCTTTGCGCAAAATAAAAAAACATTAACATTTATCAAGTATTATGATTCAAAGAATTCAAACAATATTCTTATTGATTGCGACAATCCTCTCTTGTCTTCTCTTTTTCTTCCCTTTGGAAGAGTTGTTCAATGCCAATTCAGGCACGTATGAGTTTGGTGTATTGGGTGTTTCGCAAGCGGGAAATTTGCTCTATTCCACATGGCCTTTGTTGGTCTTGGTCATCTTGTGTACGGTTTTGTCGGTCGGAGCTATCTTTTGTTATACGGACAGGATTCTGCAAAGTCGTTTGTGCGTACTCGATATCTTGTTGTGGATCGGTTTCGTGGTCATGCTCATCGTCTATGTCTTCATAAATGACAGCAAGTTTGAGGTTTCGGCTACTTCCTATAAGGTAACCTTGCTCTTCCCGCTTTTCAATATCATATTGCTCTATATGGCAAACAAGAAGATTCTTCGCGACGAGCAATTGGTACGTTCGGCAGATCGTTTGAGATAGTCCAACCATGGGAAATTTGGAAAACGGGGAGATTCGTTTGCGGGCATTGGAACCGGAGGATTTGGAACTCCTCTATGAGTGGGAAAACAATGACCTCTTTTGGGCGGATGGCAATAGTATCGCGCCCTATTCCCGTTTCGTCCTTCGGCAATATATTGAGCAGCAGAGCTTAGACATCTACGCGTTGAAGCAGTTAAGGCTGATGATTGAGTTGAAGGACGAGCAGAGAGCCATCGGAACGATCGACCTCTTTGACTTTGACCCTCACCATAGTCGGGCAGGGGTGGGCATTTTGGTGGATACAAAATACCAGTCGAAGGGGTATGCCTCCCAAGCTCTTGCTTTGTTGTGTATTTATGCCTTCCGTTTGCTCAACCTCCATCAACTCTATTGCCATGTGAATGAGGGGAATGTGGCAAGTATCCGATTGTTTCAGAAGGCGGGGTTCGTGGAGTGTGGATGTTTGAAATCTTGGAATAGGAAGGGTAATGAATGGCAAAATTGTTTCATGTTTCAAAATATAGACGTTTAGAATCTTTCCGAATACGAGTTTGTGACCTCGTGGTATTGCCTATTGTCGAGATCTTTCGTTGTTAAAATTTGCGAAAAATCTATTTTTTTTCATTTTTAATTTCTATATTTACATAAAGAGTTTCTATGGATTTTGGAATAGGGGATTGGTTCGGATCTACAATGCTAATTGACAGTTTCCAATCATAATGAAGGGGAAAAATCTAAGCAGACTTCAGACCTATTTTTATCAACAGGATTCGGAAAGACTCTATTTATTATATTAACAAACGGATTTATTAAATAGTGAAGCATTATGGCTATTAATTTATCAAAAGGACAGAGAATCGAAGTAGGACTCACAAAAGTTGGAGTTGGTTTGGGTTGGCAGGCAAATCCAGGATCTGGTTATGATTTTGACTTGGACGCATCGGCATTCATGCTGGGGTCGAATAAGAAATTGCCGTTAGACGAGTTTTTCGTTTTCTATAATAATCCACAATCTCCAGATCAGGCGGTGACCTCTTCGGGCGACGATTTGACGGGATCTGACGACGGTGGCGACTGCGAAACTTTGAATGTGGATTTGAGCAAGGTGGACCCTCGCATCGAGGAGATCATCTTTACGGTGACGATTCATGATGCGGAAGCCCGCAAGCAGAATTTCGGTCAAGTCCATAATTCATACATCCGTATCTACGACCAAGATTCCAACTCGGAAATTGCGAAGTACGACCTGGACGAGGACTTCTCCGTCGAGACAGCCATCGAGTTCGGCAGACTCTATCGCCGTGGTGATGTTTGGAAATTCGAGGCGCTCGGTATTGGATACAAGGGCGGTTTGCAATTTTTCGTAGATAAATATGTTGGTTAAAATTTGAGGATATGATTAATTTAGAGAAAGGACAAAGGGTGAGTTTGGAGGTAAGGAAATTCACCGTAGGTTTGGGTTGGGACACCAATCAATCGGATACAGGTTGTGACTTTGATTTGGACGCTTCCGTTTTCATTTTAGGTGCAGACAAGAAGTTGTTGGCTGACGAATACTTTGTGTTCTATAACAATTTGAAGTCTCCAGATGAATCGGTGATCCATACGGGCGACAACTTGACGGGCGCAGGCGATGGTGATGACGAAAGTATCCTCATCAATTTGGATAAAATCGATTCACGGGCTGAAGATATACGCATCGTTGTGACTATCCATAAGGCATCGGAGCGTAAACAGAATTTTGGACAAGTCCACAATTCATTTGTACGAATCTACAACACGGATACGAAGGAGGAGATTCTTAAGTATGAGTTGGAGGAGGACTTCAGCATCGAGACGTCAGTCGAATTTGGACGTATCTACAAGCGAAACGGTGAATGGAAATTCGAGGCTGTCGGAATTGGTGACAAACAGGGTTTGGAAGGTTATTTGACAAAATATAATTGATTAAGATATGGCTATACGATTAGAAAAAGGACAAAGAATAAATTTGGAGAAGTCAAACGGATCCAAATTGACAGAATTTTGTGTGGGTTGTAACTGGGGTGGCATAGAGAGCCGTTCCTTCTTCGGGTTGATGAAAAACGTTTCGGATGTGGATTTGGATTTGAGCTGCGTCATGATTGATGCTAACGGAAATCTCTGCGACTACATCTATTCTCCGCTATATAGGGTTGACTTCTTGGCTAAATTCGGAAGGGATCCAGGTAAGATCGACTCAAAAGATGGCGCTTTCCATCACTCTGGCGATGATTTGCAGGGTGACAAGGGCGGAAATGATGAGCTTGATAATGAGATTATTACCGTTAACCTGAATAAGGTGAGCCCAGATGTTCAGCAAATCTTCTTCTTCTTGAACAATTGTGGAAAAGAGGATTTCTCTGAAATTCCATACGCTTATATCCGTATGTTTGAGGGTACTCCGACAAAGGTAAAAGAGGTATTTGCTAAATATGATGTCTCTTCTCACCCTCAATATAAGGGCGCAACAGCGTTGATTATGGGTAAATTATACAAGCACAATGGCGATTGGAAGTTCAATGCTATCGGAGATGCTTACAAAGACCCTAATCTTTGCTATACAATTGATAGAATATTAAAGAATTACGCTAAATAGGAATTGAAATGAGGAGATTGCCAGTTTACATCTTATTGGACACTTCGGGTTCCATGTATGGTGAACCGATTGAAGCTGTCAAAAATGGTGTGCAGGTCTTGGTCTCTACATTGAGAACCGACCCTTATGCGTTGGAAACCGCATATTTGAGCATTATTACGTTTGATAGTTCGGCTAAACAGATTACCCCTCTTACGGAACTCTCTAGTTTCCAGCAGCCTGCCATTTCGGCGAATGGCTGTACGGCTTTGGGCGAGGCGCTCGCTCTTTTGGCAAACAGGGTGGATGCGGAAGTGACGAAATCGACCATGGAGAAGAAGGGTGATTGGAAACCTTTGGTTTTCATCATGACCGACGGAGAGCCGACGGACGATTTGAATGCCGGTTTGGCTGAATTCAAGAAGCGTAAGTTTGGTATGGTTGTCGCTTGTGCTGCTGGCCAAGGTGCCAATACGGAGACTTTGAAGAAAATCACGGACTGCGTTGTCCAATTGGATACTGCTGATAGTGCGACGATTAAGTCCTTCTTCAAGTGGGTTTCCGCTTCAGTTAGCGCAGGTAGCATGAAGGTGGAAGATACGGGAACGGAGATGACTAGTCTAAGCGAGTTGCCACCTCCACCTCCAGAAGTGAATATTGTGGTATAGAATAGAATGAGGTTTGCTGAGGACTTTCCTAGGAGAGTCCTTTAGCAAACCCTATTAAAATTGTTTAGAGGCTGTTTGAATTTCCATATGGCGCACCAACCGGAATTTGGGTGGGTTTTGCTTTATGGAATACATCTTCAAATCAAATTAGAATAGAAACTACAGAAGACAAGAAGAGAGAGCATTCTGTTATTTTGAGAGAAGTATATGCGAAGATTACCAGTTTATTTATTGATAGATACATCTGGCTCCATGAAGGGAGAACCGATAGAATCGGTAAAAGTAGGTTTGGAAGCCATGTTAGCATCCCTTCGTCAGGATCCGTACGCATTGGAGACGGTCTGGTTAAGCATAATCACCTATGATAGAGAGGTCAAGCAGTTGATGCCGTTGACTCAAATAGGGGAATTCCAATTGCCCAACATTGTGACACCTGATTCCGGACCTACCCATACGGGTGCGGCGTTGGAATTGTTGTGCTCTGTTGTTGATAAGGAGGTGCGACTCAGTTCCACCCAACAGAAGGGGGATTGGATGCCTTTGCTTTTCTTGATGACGGATGGTAAGCCATCTGATATTCAGTTGTATAACAGCATGATTCCAGAGGTGAAGAAACGTCATTTTGCCAGCATCGTGGCTTGCGCGGCAGGTATGCATGCCCAGACGGACCCTTTGAAATTGCTGACAAACCAAGTCTTTTCCTTGGATACGGCTGATAGCACGACTTTCAAGCAGTTTTTCAAGTGGGTTTCTGATTCCATCGGCATTGGAAACAAGAGTATCGGAGCTGTGGAAGACCTTGTCTTGCCTCCACCTCCAGAAGAGGTCAATATCGTCATATAGTGGTGCATAAGAAGGTTATAAAATGGACTGTAAATTAACAGGATATGAATTTCGGACTCTTCAGGTTACTTTGAGTCCAGGAGAGAAGTTTTATGCGGAAAAAGGAACGCTGATTTATTTGGAGAGCGGTATAGACAAGACTTTGCAAACCAGTAGTTCTTCGTTGTCTTCTATCTTTAAGTCGAAGTTGTCCGGAGAATCTATATTCCTCATAGAATACGAGAACAAGAGCAATCAGCCTAAACGATTGTCTTTTGCCAGCAAAGCAGGTATCTTGCCGATAAAACTGGTGGGCGAACGGTTCCTTTGCAGAAGGGGGGCATTCATCGCTTCTACGAACAAGGTGGAATTTGGACTTGGCTTCTCCGTCAAAGGGGCGATGGGCGGAATCTCTTTCCTGCAAAAAATAGAAGGTACGGCCACGGTTTTCATTGACAGTATCGGATCTCCCATCACTTTGAATTTGGCTCAGAACGAGACCATTGAGGTGGACGAAAACCATTTGTTGGCATTGCAGGGAATCTCGGAAAACCAGATAAGTGCCAATTGGTCCCTTTCGAATATGCTCCATGGAGAAGGAATCAGTTTGTTGCAAATATCAGGGCCGGGCATCGTACACATCAGTCCGACAGTCCTTATGTAGGCTTTTCGTATTTCACACATTACAACAAATTTGTCAGAAATGGACGAGAACAGACAAGAAACGGATATCCAGCCGTCGGATAATACAGAGAAGGGTGGTGCGTTCTTGGACGCATTGAACGGCGTGCGAGAGCAGATGACACCGGAAATGTTCGACGAATTTATCACTTATTCTATAAACCAATTGAAGAATAACTATATGAAGGATTGGCAAGAAAACGAAGTCTCAATTCAGAATAAATTGAATGCACTAAAAATATCGTTTCCAAACGGAACAACGAACAAAGAATATAGCCAAACGTTTGATCTCAACGACGAGGATTTTGAGCGAGTCGAATTTGAGGGATTGGAGGAAATCGGTCTGCAATGGATGAAGGAGGAGGGAATCAATCGTTTCTCGATAAAGGGAATTCCTACCGTTGCGGGTGATTATAAACTCAAAATGAGGTGCTATTATCGGGGTTGGATGCCGGGAAAGAATGTTTTGGAGCGTGTTTTCCATATTGCCATCAATCCAGACCCTCGTTCTTTGTGGAAAAGTATACCAACTCCCACAGATATAGAGTATTACAAGGCCGATTCGGCGACTTTCTTCATCCCTTCACAAGGTGAGAAGGTTTTGGTTGTTGCTAGCCAAAGGGGGCGTTCGCACGGTCATGAGGGTAAACCGAGGGATGATGACTTCAAGATGGACTACAACCCAGAGACGGAGTGGTATGTCTTGGCCGTTGCGGATGGAGCAGGGTCGGCTAAGTATTCACGGGAGGGCTCTCGCATCGCCTGTGAAACGGTGGTGGCCCATTGCAAGGAGTGTTTGAATTCGCCTGACGATTTTGAGGAGTACATCAAGATCTACAAGCAGGATGAGGAGTCGGTCGATAACCGGAAATATGTGGGCGATAACCTTTGGGCTATCGTGGGCAATGCGGCATTCAAGGCTCATCGTGCCATCAAGGAGGAGGCCACTATGCATGGGGCGCAACTGAAAGATTATGCGACGACGCTATTGCTTACCATCTGCAAGAAATTCGATTTTGGTTGGTTTGTTGCCTCTTTTTGGGTGGGTGATGGAGCCATCTGCATTTACGACAAGGAGAATAACCGCATCAATTTGATGGGTACGCCGGATGGGGGTGAATATGCGGGTCAGACCCGTTTCTTGACCATGCCGGAGATTTTCTCGGATGCGGCCGCCCTCTATGGTCGCCTCAAATTTGCCATCGTAAATGATTTTTCCGGACTATTCTTAATGACTGACGGTGTCTCTGACCCGATGTTTGAAACAGACGCAAACTTGAATAGGGTGGAAATGTGGAATAATCTTTGGGAAAAACTCGACAAGGAAGTAGATTTGTCGAATAAAAACGAACAGGTTCAAGAGAGACTGTTAGGTTGGTTGGACTTTTGGTCGCCAGGCAACCATGACGATAGAACCATTGCTATTTTATACTGATTATGGCAAACATTGTAACATTGACCGCAACAGACGGCTCTAAAGTTGAATTTGTAGACGAAATAAAAGGGACGGGAGCCATGAAGGATGTCTACTTCAGTCCTGACAAGAGTTATGTGGTGGGTTTTTTCCGTGAAAAGCAGGATGCTAACGCTAAAGACCGACTACAGAACATCACGGGCTTATACCGTGAGCGGATATTCAATCAAGAGGGTGGGGATTATTGGAAGAATCTCTTCTGTTGGCCTACGAAAATGGTGGAATGGAATGGGAAAATCGGTATCGTCTGTCCTACCTATCCTTCGCACTTCTTTTTCAGCAGCGGAAATTTCAAGGGAAAGGAGAAGGAGGGAAAGTGGTTCGCTTCCGCAAAATTGAGGAATAAATTCCTTCCCGATTCGGAGAAGGGTAATTGGCTGACCCACTACCACATGTGCATACAAATAGCAAGGGCGGTCAAGCGACTTCATTCGGCGGGGTTGGCGCACTCCGACCTTTCGTATAAAAATGTCTTGGTAGACCCCGTTTTGGGCAAGGCATCCATCATCGATATCGACGGTTTGGTGGTCCCTGGTAAATACCCGCCCGATGTGGTGGGAACGCCTGATTTCATTGCTCCCGAGGTCTTGGAGACGCGTGCGTTGCCGTTGACCGATCCGAATAAGAAATTGCCGAGCATCGCGACCGACCGCCATGCCTTGGCTGTCTTGATCTATATGTATCTCCTCTATCGTCATCCTTTGCGTGGAGGAAAGGTGCACGATTTGGAGCCGGCAAAAGATGAGGAGTTGACCATGGGTGCCAAAGCTCTATTTATCGAACATCCGACGGATACAAGCAACCGCCCCAAAGTGGATCAATTGGCTCCTAGCGAGTTGCCTCAGGGCGATGTGAACAAGTTGCCCTATACCATAACGGGCCCTTATCTTAAGGCTTTGTTCGACAAGGCGTTCATCGACGGACTTCACAACCCTTCTTTGCGTCCGACTGCCAACGAGTGGGAGGAGGCTTTGATAAAGACGACCGATTTGATGCAACCTTGCCAAAATCCGAACTGTCCGGAGCATTGGTTCGTTTTCGACAACAAGATGAAGCCCAAATGTCCTTTCTGCGGAACGGAATTCCATGGCGTTTTGCCTATCCTCAATCTTTATTATTCGCCTAAGCCAGGGGTCTTCAAGCCGGAAAACTATCGTTTGATGGTCTACAACAAGCAGACGCTCTATATGTGGCACGTCAATCGGTTCATTACGCCGAACGAAAAGACCAAGGAGGAGGATAAAAAGCCGGTTGGGGATTTCCATTTCTATAACGGCAAATGGATTCTGATAAACAGAAGGTTGAATTCGCTCTACGATAAAGATGAAGACAAGAAAATTGAGATAGGCCAATTCGTGGAACTCACGGAAGGAAAAAAGATCCTTCTCTCTACGGAGGATGGCGGAAGATTGATTATCGTTCAATTGGTTAACAATTAAGAGCTAGGTGAATAGAGAAGTTCCTTTGGTCTCTAAGATGAGGAAAAAGGGTTGGGGTGGTTTGTCTTTTCAAATCATAACTTCCGAAAATTTGTAGTATGATATACATAACGAGAAACGGAAAACATTACGGACCCTACGATGAGTCTACGGTCCTGACTTTTGTTAATGAAGGGCGTATTCTTCTGATGGATAAAGCCGTTGATGCGGATACGAACCGAGCTGCTACGGTAGGCGATTTCTTGAAGAAATGGGGCGTAAAACCCCAGATTGTCAATGAAGGGAACCTCGTTTCGCAATTGAAAACAATTGGAAGCGAGCTGGTTATACCTAAGCAGGCGTTTAAGGATAAAGTTTGGCTTTCCGACAAGCGGTTGATGAGTTTGGCTTTGGCAGGAATGTTGCCTTTGGGGTTAGGCTCGTTGATGGGAAGTGGCTTTTTGATGTTCTATTTCGTATCGCTCTATTTTTCGGCGGTCTGGGCTATGTTCTTTTACTATTTGTTTAAGACAAAGCAGGTGGCTTTGAAAACCACTTTATCGGTATTCTTCTCAACGCAAATCTGTATGTTGTTGGTTTGGTGGCTGTTGGGACTCAACTCCTTGAATCCCTTCTATTTGTGGGTCGATAAACCTTTCCCGTTGAATCTGTTCGGATTTGTCTTTGGGGTAGGCGTGACGGAAGAGTTTGTGAAGTTGATACCCCTCTTGATCATCTACAAATACGCCAAGGAACCGTTGGTCCCGCAGACGGTCGTCTTTTACGGACTCATATCGGGCATTGCCTTCGGTGTCTTTGAAGGCGTTGAATATCAGATGTCTGTCAATTCAAAATTGAGCTATGGGGATAGTTTTCTGTACAACATTGCGCGGCTGACGAGCCTTCCTTTTTTTCATGCTGTTTGGTGTGGAATTGCAGGCTACTTCATCTCCTTCGCCAAGCTATATCCCAAGTATCGTCTATCGCTCTATTTCCTGACGATTGCCATCCCGGCAACCCTTCATGGACTCTACGATACGTTCTCTAGCGGCATCTGGTCTTTCTTGATTGCCTATCCATTGGCTTTCGCCAGTGTGGTGTTGTTGATGACTTATTTGAATGATAGCGCAAAATACCAATCGAAACTGCGTAATTGAATTTTTTAATTTGCTATATTTGTAACTATTCAGAAATGAGAATTTATAACTAATTATAACAAAACTTTATGCAAAAAAAACACTATGTTGGGCTTTCTGATGCGGAAGTATTGGAAAGCAGGAAAAAGTATGGAGTGAATGTCCTGACTCCGCCTGAAAAAGAGCCTCTATGGATGAAATTCTTGGAGAAATTCAGTGACCCTCTTATCGTAATTCTGCTCGTGGCAGGTGTCTTATCCATAGGCATCTCCTGTTATGAGTTTTTTGGTTTGAATGAAGGTGCGGAGGTGTTTTTCGAGCCAGTTGGAATCTTCATTGCCAT
This sequence comes from Paludibacteraceae bacterium, assembly GCA_017553575.1. Classification (GTDB taxonomy): domain Bacteria; phylum Bacteroidota; class Bacteroidia; order Bacteroidales; family Paludibacteraceae; genus RGIG10190. The sequence goes on along the minus strand of JAFZKQ010000070.1, from coordinate 8,506 downwards.
CTTCTTGGCTACGGGTTTGGCTTTCATGTTTGAGTTGAAGGCGGACCGTGAGTTTGCCATCCTCAACCAAGTGAACGACGACGAATTGGTGAAGGTCATCCGTAACGGAAATACTAGCCAAATCAGCAAGAGGGACATTGTTGTGGGCGATATCGTCATCATTGAGACAGGTGATGAGATCCCTGCCGATGGTGAGTTGTTGGAGTCGGTTACGCTTCATGTCGATGAGTCAACGTTGACCGGTGAGCCTATCTGTGCGAAAACAACGGTCGAAGAGGATTTTGACAAGGATGCAACCTTCGCTTCCAACCATGTCATGAGGGGAACGAAAGTCATGGAAGGCCACGGTATCATGAAAGTGTTCGCTGTGGGTGACCAAACAGAAAACGGTAAGGTCTTCGAGGCTGCTCAGATCGACGATAGTGTCAAGACACCGCTTAATGAGCAATTGGATGGCTTGGGCAGTTTGATTACCAACATGAGCTACATCTTCGCAGCTCTCATCATTGTTGGTAAGTTGTTGGTTTTCTTCCAATGGAATCCTATTGCCTTCTCGTTGATCCTTCCTGTGGCAATTTTCTTCTATTTGCTTATCAAGAAGTTTGACGATTACAGCGCTACCACTTGTATCATTATCGTTGCCGCTTTCTTTGCCGTCTTCATCGGTGCGGTATTGGGAATTAATAGTTATGTCGGTTCTGAGACTTCCCACTTGTTGTCCTACACGCTCAGTACGTTGATGATTGCCGTAACTCTTATTGTGGTGGCTGTGCCAGAGGGATTGCCTATGGCCGTTACGTTGAGTTTGGCTTACAGTATGCGTAGAATGTTGCAGACCAAGAACTTGGTTCGTAAGATGCACGCTTGCGAGACGATGGGTGCTACTACCGTTATCTGTACGGATAAGACGGGTACCCTTACGCAGAATCAAATGAAGATTCACGAGACGAATTTCTTCTCTTTGGCCGACCAAAAGTTGGCAGACGATGAGCTTAGCCATTTGATTACGGAAGGTATCGCCGTGAATTCAACAGCATCGTTGGATTTGTCTTCTCCAGAGAAACCAACTGTTTTGGGTAACCCAACGGAGGGTGCCTTGCTTTTGTGGTTGAAGGCGAACCAAATCGATTACCTCCCATTGAAGGAGAGTGCTCAGCGAATTGAAGAGCTTCCGTTCTCTACGGAGCGTAAGTATATGGCTACCGTCGTTAAATCCTCTTTGCTTGACGGCAAGAAGATCCTCTATGTGAAGGGTGCTCCAGAAATTGTGCATTCGCTTTGTAAGACGACTTGTGCAGGCAAGAGCAAGGCAGACATCGACGCTATTTTGCTCGGCTATCAGAATCAAGCCATGAGAACGTTGGGCTTCGCTTACCAAATCTTGGAGGATGGGGATAAGACCATCGTCGAGAACAAGGTGGTTGCGGAGAACTTGACATTCTTGGGTATATGTGCGATCGCAGACCCTGTCCGCGTGGATGTCCCTGATGCTGTCGGCGAATGTTTGACGGCTGGTATCAATGTCAAGATCGTAACAGGTGATACGCCAGGAACCGCAAGGGAGATCGGTCGTCAAATCGGTCTTTGGAAAGAGGGTGATACGGAAAGGAATATCATCACGGGTCCTGAGTTCGCAGCCTTGACCGATGAGGAGGTTTTGGACCGTGTGCTTGATTTGAAGATTATCGCCAGAGCTCGTCCTATGGACAAGAAGCGTTTGGTGGAGTCTTTGCAGAAGAAGAACCAAGTCGTTGCCGTTACAGGTGATGGAACCAACGACGCTCCAGCCTTGAAGGCTGCCCATGTGGGTCTTTCCATGGGTGACGGTACTTCCGTTGCGAAGGAGGCCAGCGATATCACTATTATCGATAATTCGTTCAGCAGTATCGGCCGTGCCGTTATGTGGGGTCGTTCTTTGTACCAAAACATCCAACGATTCATCCTCTTCCAAATGACGGTGAATGTCGTTGCTTGTTTCATCGTGTTGTTCGGTGCCTTTATGGGTACGGAGTCACCGTTGACTGTAACCCAAATGTTGTGGGTGAATTTGATTATGGATACGTTCGCTGCCATGGCGTTGGCATCCTTGCCTCCTACAAAGAAGGTGATGAGTGATAAGCCAAGAGACCGTGAGGCATTTATCATCAGCAAGCCGATGGCTGCAAGCATATTGGGTGTTGGTGGTATCTTCTTCTTCTCACTCTTCGGTCTGCTCTATATCTTCCAAACTTACGAGATCGAGGGTATCGCAGATCTTTTGAATATCTCCAGTCTTATGAAAGACGGTGAATTGTCTCCATATGAATTGAGTATGTTCTTCACGATATTTGTCATGCTGCAATTCTGGAACATGTTCAACGCCCGCGCATTTATGACCGGCCGTTCAGCCTTCCATTTCAAGGGTTGTACAGGCTTCTTGGGAATTGCGTTCGCTATTATCGTCGGTCAGATTTTGATTGTCACCGTTGGAGGAAAAATGTTCAATGTAGTTCCTCTTGAAATAGAGGATTGGGCATACATCATCGGCGGTACGTCCATCGTCCTTTGGATCGGAGAAATTTTCCGGTTATTTTCTAAGAAATAATGTTTTTCGGGTGGGTTCGAGGTGACTTGAATCCACCCTTTTTATTTTAGGTAAGTATGAAAAAAATTATTATTCCCGCTCTTCTGTTGGCGGCATGTATGACAAGTTGCTGTTCCAACTGCGACCCGAATAAGTGCCCAGCCCAAACGAAGGCAGAAGAGCCTGCGGCTGTCGTATCGGTAGACCCAGTTTCGTATCAATCACAAAATCCAGCAGAGATGAGAGAAGTATATGATTTTCTTAAGGCATGCCAAACCTACTATATCGCAACGGTAGATGGCGACCAACCTCGTGTTAGGCCCTTTGGCACAATCAATATTTTTGAAGGAAAACTTTATATCCAGACCGGTCATAAGAAGAATGTGGCAAAACAGATTGCCGCTAATCCGAAAGTGGAGATTTGCGCCTTTGACGGGAAGGCTTGGGTGAGGGTAGAAGCCACCTTGGTGGAGGACACCCGAATCGAAGCGAAGAAGTCTATGCTTGACGCTTACCCTCAATTGCGTTCCATGTATGATGAGAAGGACGAGAACACGGCTGTCTACTTCATGACGAATGCGAAAGCGGACTTTAATTCGTTTGGTGACGCTGTTCGCACTGTAAATTTCTAATAATCAAAGATTAGTGAATTTGATAAAAAAATAGGTAAAATGAAGAAAAATGTATTGTTTTTTATCGCTTCTTTGAGTGTTGCCCTCTCTTCTTGTGGCAATAAAGGAGCTTCCAACTCGACGGAAACGACGAACGAAGCCCCAGTGGAGGCAGTGCAAACAACTTCCGCTACGGTGTTTGATTGTGATCCGGGAACCGACGATGCGTGTGCCTTTTTACTCTTCGCAAAGACTATCGGCGAGCCTGATTACATGATTTCCACCTTCGGAAATATGCCTTTCAAGTACACTACCCGCAACATGAACATCATGGCGAAATTCTTGGGTATGAACAGCATCTTGTGCCAAGGTATCGGTGAGCCTTCCGACCATCATGAAGTGACTTGTGGCGATTTCCACGGAACCGACGGATTGGCAGGCATTGCCGATGAGATGGCGGCTAAATATGGCGTGACGGATAGCATGGTTGCCTCTAACAAGGATTTGGCTTACCTCGCTTCCGAGATTAACCAAAAGGATAGTGTGACCTATATCGCTGTTGGTCCTTTGTCAACCCTTGCCAATTTGATTACCAAATATCCAGAGACGCTCTCCCACATCAAGAATGTCTATATCATGGGTGGTGGTATCACTCACTTCAACAAGGAGGGGCAAACTGAGTATAACTTCGCTGGAGATGGTCCTGCCGTTCAAACGGTGCTCTCTTCGTCACTTGACATCACCATCTTCCCATTGGACATTACGGAGGTTTATGCAGGTATTGCAAAGACGGAAATCGATAGCATGGATTTCAGCAAATATCCTGAGATGAAGAACATCTTGCTCCAAAACTACGCTTCGAATGTGAAATATACGAAGGACGCTACGGGCTGCGTTATCCACGATTGCCTCCCTGTGCTTTACTATTATGACAAGAGCAAGTTCACCGTCAAGGATTACAAACTTGTGGCCAACTCAATCGGCCATATCGAAGAGGCGGCAGACGGAAAACTTATCCATGTGGCTATGGAGATGGAAAAAGATTTCTTGGTCAACTCCATCAAGGAGAGCTTGAAGTAAAAGATTCTTCGAATCATAGAGAAAAAAAGAGGTTGCATCTCGATGGAGGTGCAGCCTCTTTTTGCATTCAGGAAGCGGAAAGGACTTCCTAGGCTATTATTCCAAAAACACATTCATCCCCACATGCCCATATTCCACTGGGCAGGAGCATCGTGATTTCAGGATGGCGTATTGGTTGATTCCAGTACAGTGGCAAGGCACCATCCGTCCGATTTTCAGTCGATTGAATTGATCGGCCAAGCGTTCTAGTTTTGCAGGCTCCTCATGCAGGGTGTGCATTCCGCCGATGATTAGGTCGATGGGGAGCGGAAAGTGCTCTTGGGCAGAATGGACAACGTTGGATATGCCTCTGTGGGCACAACCGCTGACGATGGTCAGTTTGCCGTTTTTGACAAGGGCGATATAGAGTTCGTCGTCGAATTGGTCTGTCACCAATTGGTCGCCCTCCATCTTGTTCAGGCGGGTGAAATGGGTGTCGTCTTGGTCGAAGATTTTTATCTCCGGCATGATGGTGATGCCCTCCGCAATCTCCGTCGGTTCTTCCACGTAGACGAGTCTCTCTTTCGGAATTTCCACTTGGAGAGGTTTGCCTATATATCGTTCTGTTCCGCTGTATTTCGCTTGGTCGTAGCCCTTTTTCGCATAGATTTTAGCCTTCTTGTTTAACGAAAGAAAACGTTCTAGGCCGCCCGTATGGTCATAATGGCCGTGGCTTAGCACCAGAATGTCAAGGGAGGCGACATCGATGTCGAACAGCTGGGCATTGTCGGCAAAGAGGCCGCTTTGCCCCGTATCGAAAAGGATTTTTTTGTCTTCGGCTTCGATATAGAGCGAGAAACCCAATTCGGCTTTTGCCTCGGGTTGGAAAACGGTGTTTTCTATTAGTATCTTTAGTTTAGTCTTCACGGGATTTCCTTTGTTTTGTGTTCTCTGCAAATATAATTAAATTTGTAGTAGAATAACGATTAATATATGGAGGATATGAATAAGCCTTTATTGGGAGCCATGTGTGCCATGGCATTGTCTTCTTGCCAGCCACCGGAATCTGGCTCTGGCATAAAAACGGAATATTTGGATACGACAGTTCGCGCGGGAGATAACTTCTTCCAATATGCGACGGGTAATTGGGTTGACTATAACCCGCAGCCTGCAGAACATCCTCGTTGGGGTTCGTTCACTAAGTTGGGTGAGGACAACATTCTTCAAATCAACGAGTTGATAACTTCTATAGCCAAGAGCCAAAATGAGAGGGGCAGTATAGCGCAAAAGATCGGCGACTTGTATAATCTCTATATGGATACGGTGCGCTTGGAGAAGGAGGGCGCGGCTCCGATCTTGCCGTTCTTGGAAGAAGTCCGTGCCATCTCTACCCGTGAGGCTTTTATCGATACGTGTGCGGCGAAGCACCGCAATCTCTTCTTTGGCATTTATGTGGGTGCCGATTGTAAGAATAGTTCGATGAATATTGTGGAGATAGGGCAGGGCGGACTGACCTTGCGTGACCGTGACTACTATTTGGAGAACGACGAGAAGACGGTCCGTGTCCGTGAGGCCTACAAAAAGAGAGTGACTAACCTCTTCAAACTATGTGGTTTGTCGGAAGAGGAGGCCTTGAAACGGATGGAGACGGTCTTGCGCATAGAGACGGAATTGGCGAAAGCTCATTTGCCTCGTGTCGAGCTTCGTGATCCGGAGGCCAACTACCACAAGATGACGGTTCAAGAGTTGCGTGATTCCACGGCTGGCTTCGATTGGACGAATTACTTCCTGAAGTATACGTATGACCAGACGAATGAGGTCGATTTGGGCCAGATTGTCCCAGTTCGCAAGGGTTGCGAGTTGTTGATGACGACTCCGTTGGAGGATTTGAAAGTGATTTATGAGTGGAGCCTTATCAACCAATATTCCAACTTGATGAGCGATGCTTTTGTGCAGGAGAACTTTGCTTTCAACCAAGTCTTGACGGGTGCGAAGGAGTTGCGTCCACGTTGGAAACGCGCCATCAGCTATGTGGATGATGTGATGAGCGACGCTGTCGGTCAGATGTATGTGGAGAAGTATTTCCCGAAGGAGAACAAGGAGCGGATGCTTGAATTGGTCAAGGATTTGCAAGAAGCATTGGCCGACCGTATAAAGGCTCAGGAGTGGATGAGCGACAGCACCAAGGCGGTGGCTTTGGATAAGTTGGCTTCCTTCTATGTGAAGATTGGCTTCCCAGACAAATGGGATGATTTGACGGATTTGGACATCGATCCTAATCTCTCTTTGGTGGAGAACCACTATCGGGCTTCCAAATTCTACTGGGACCTCAATAAGTCAAAGAAATACAACAAGCCTGTCGATCGTGACGAGTGGCACATGTCGCCTCAGACGGTGAATGCTTATTATAACCCGACGACCAATGAGATCTGTTTCCCTGCCGGCATCCTACAACCGCCGTTCTTCAACATGCAGGCGGACGATGCTTGCAACTACGGAGCCATAGGCGTGGTGATTGGTCATGAGATGACGCACGGATTTGACGACCAAGGTCGTCAGTTCGACAAAGAGGGTAACTTGAAAGTTTGGTGGAACGAGAAGGATGTGGAGCGTTTCAAGGTGCCTGCCGAGCAGTTGGCTGTCTATTTCGATAGTTTGAAGGTGTTGCCTGATTTGAATGCCAACGGACATCTTTGTTTGGGTGAAAACATTGCCGATCATGGAGGTTTGAACGTGGCTTTCGTTGCTTTGCAGAAGGCGATGCAGAAGCGACCTCTTGGAGAAAAGGATGGATTTACGCCAGAGCAGCGTTTCTTCTTATCCTATGCCAATGTATGGGCTGGAGTAAGCACGGAGGAGATTATCCGTCATTTGACGAAGGTGGATGTCCACTCCATCAATTTCTTGCGTGTGAACGGTACGTTGCCTCATATCGACGCATGGTATGACGCATTCAATATCCAACCGGGCGATTCGCTCTACTTGCCGAAGGAGGAGCGGGTGAATATCTGGTAATTTTGAATTAAGAATTTTGAATGAGGGGGCTGTCGGACGGATGTTCGGTGGCCCTTTTTTATTCTTTTGTCGGGTGGGGTGCTGTTCTGTGTTTTTTCTTTATATATTTGCGGTAGTTTATTTTATCGAAGAATACCATGAAACATACGTTTATAATACTTTTTTGTTGGCTAATCGGATGCGTCGTCGTTGCACAAAAGGTAAAGTTTGTGAAAGAGGAGGATGGTGTGTCGTACCACCGCATGGAAGGTGAACGAGGAAATGGCGATACGATTATTGTCGATTTTCGCCCAGGATGTTATTGTTACAATTATAATGTTGAGCAGGAGAGCGATAAGGTTTTGAAGATACGGGGAACATCTGATCTTATTCCTCTTTTTCTGACGTGTGAAAATTGTACACAGATAGTCTCTTTTTCGCAAACAAGTAGGTGGAATAGCAAATGCATCAGTGAGATTGTTCTAACAGCACCTCTTTCGGAAAAACAGATCAATATAACGATGACCAAGAAAGGAAAGTTGTATACAACCCTGAAAGTCATGTTATATCCTAAGGTGAATTTCTTCCTGAAAATCAATGAGGAGATGATAAAAATGCCTTTTGGTGGCATCCCTTCTTTTCGGAAGGAGGACACTTTACGTATTGTTGCCGTGGCGGAGGATGGAACTGAGCTAAAAATAGATAGTCATGCTATCGTGTTAGGTAATTCGATGGGAGACTATGTCTGGCATTTTGGGGATGTGATTCCAGAAAACTGGAAAGAATACCTATTGGAATGGCGTGGAACTGCTCGGATTGTAGCTAGGTTTCTCGATGACGATGGCTTTATGTGGTCAAGGTATACAGATTTCTAAAGTCGCATACTTTGGGTGGCGATAAATGAAAGACAGAATCGTTTAAAGAATCGATGATAAATAGATGTTTGAAAATAGCAATTGCCGCAGCGTCTGCCCTCTCGATTATTTGTTCCTGCACCCATAAGGACTCAAGTTCATCTGAGGTTGGCCAAAGGGTGTTTTGGGATACGGTTGTAGGAGGCACTCATGTTATCATGTGTGACAGTGCCAATTCTCCGTTGCATCTGAGAATCAATAATAAACAGATCGATTGCCAATCTGTCTGGGGGGTGGGCGAGTCTGTCGATATCCCTTCTGCTATAGAAAATGGAGGAAAAGGAAATGTCTTACTATTGGGTTCTGGTTATTGTTTAGTAATACATGAAGATAGTGTGCAGAATAGGCTATTCGCACCTGTGCTT
>JAFZKQ010000069.1 GCA_017553575.1 Paludibacteraceae bacterium | reverse complement strand
TTTAATGTTAATCGAATTAGGCTTTTGGCATTTTAGAAGAGGTGAAATGGTAGCCGAAGACTCTAATTACATTATCAGGAGAGTGCATCAGGGCATAATTATCTCGATTGATCCTGATTTATTTAAGCTGTATGAAAAACATGGCGTTTTCGAGCGGTATGTCACCACATTAACTTCAGATGGTTTCAGGTACGATATGAAGTCGGTTAAATTTCATGAAGATTTGTCTGCCGTTTCCTTCAAATTAGAATTGACGGAAGCGTGGAAAAAAGAGTGCTTTGGATCTGGATATTCAGAATCTGACACAGCATCTTTCTACGATGTCGTACCTATCCATGAGGAGGAGTTCTACCGCCATCGCCAAGAAATCGACAGTTTAAAAAAGAGTCTTAATAATTTGCAAGAGAATAAAGAACTCGATTGATTTCATAACCTACTTAAATATTTTGATATGAATATAGGGAACTATCTCAAAAGAGGATTGACTTTGTTTGTTGTATGTAGCATTGCTCTGATGCTTGTCAATTCATCCTGTACGAGAATAAAAAACAAGATAACCAACATCTTTGCCGATAGTGGGGCGGAAGCTGACATCCATATTGGTTCTCTTTATCCTGAATTAAACAATGTCTCGTGTTTGGGAATGAAACAGGACGGGCTATTTTATAGTTATTGGTTTAGGTATGAAGCGACTCCGACTATGGTTGAATCAACTCTAATGGCTCATCCGTGCGTCTATGAAGAAATTGTGCCAGATACGATTCTTTATACATGTGAAAGAAGCTATGCGTTGGAAAAATTCGAACTTGCTTCTGGTGATAGTAAGAGTCTCTTTTCAGAGTGGAAAAACGCTCCCCAGAATAATCTTTTGTATTATTATTGTACGAGAACTCCTCTCGAACATGTGCTCGTGTTTGACACGGTCATGGGCTATGTTTATCACTACATAAGTGAATTTAGTGAATAATAAACTAAGACGTTCATCTATGCTTCTAACTCATGGAAATATAAGAAAATCAGCCTATCTCAAATATATATTTGGGGATGTTGAGGAAGGCGAACAGCAATTCCCTTCGGGAGGTCAGTACAAATTATTTGAGGATCTTCATGATGCATCTGTCAATATAAAGACAGAGAATGAGGATGTCGTTTTGGAGTTATGTGCTGCTTCAAATACTAACAAGAGAATTGTTTTCAGAAAGGCAAAGATTATCTCAAAAAACAGGGTGAAAAGAAGTGGCCATATTGCCAGGTTGAACAAACTTGTGGTTCCGTATGAATATGGTTATGAAGAGATTTACACGGATTCGGGGAATAATTATATTACGTTTGTACTCTTTTATAAAAGGAGATCGAAGAAACGATCGTTTTCCGATAGAATGCTTTTGACGATAAGATACGAAGAGGTTTTATAGGCTGTCACCTCCCCTCCATTAACGAAAAAAGCAAAGCCTTGAATGGCTTTGCTTATCTCTTTGAGAGTCGGAGAACTAATAACTACCTACGATAAGAACAGTGGTCTGTTCTTTGTTCGGGTCTTCCCCATAGCCCCAAAGGACTTCCTTTCCTTCCATAGGTCCGAAACAATTACATAGGTCGTTCACGTCTTTTACCGTAACCCCACGTCCTTTCACGTTTAAGATAAAACGTTTACACTGCGCAAATCGAGTCTTCAGTAGACGTTTGATTTCCTGTAGTTGCGTGGTTTCGCGGTTGTAGCTCATTTCAGCAGCTTCGACGGATTGCTCGCCATACAAATAGGATACGTCATCGTTGTCAATAGATGAGATTCCTTTCTTTTCTATTTTGGCAATCCATTTTTCCAGTTCTTTTCTTTCCATATGATTAACAAATTACCATACTCAAATATAAGATTTTTCTTTAACGAAAAGCAACATAAATCATCTTTTTTTCAGTTTTCGAAGCCGTAATATTGACATATATTAATAAAATAAAAAAGATATGAACAATCATTGTTGATAACTTGGTTATAACCGAGTTTAGAGGGTGGGGAAGGGGTATGAAAATCTTGTCGGAAGCGATCTCCCGAAAGTGGAATTTTTGCACTTGTTGAGCCTTTTAAATTGCAGATTTTTAATTGGTTATGTAAATTTATTCTTCGCGTTTTACCGTCAGTTGGTCATTGATCATGCGAAGGATGTACTGTTGTATGTTGGCTTTGAGGAGCAATTCCAAGGAGTCTTGTTCTGCCACCTTGCCTAACAGGTTGTTTTGGAGCATGCGGTCTTTCTTGAAATCGTATACGGCTTTCGTCTTTTCTCCGTCGAACTGCAGGAGATAGTTGTCCCGATAGATTTGGTAGATGCCGTTGCTGTAGTTCACGTTGTACTTTAGGCTGTCGGATTGGGTGATGATGTCGTTGCCGAAAGCGATAAACGGTTGGTCGTAGTTGAGGTATCCTAGGATACTTGGCAGAATGTCGGTCTGTTGCGCCAATGTGCTACGTCTTCCTTTGAGGTCGCTGTTGGGCTGGTAAAAGAATATAGGAATGGAGTAGATGGCCGCGTCGGTCGTATATTCCGGGTGTGACACTTGGTTGGTGTGGTCTGCCGAGAAGACGAACAGCGTGTTCTCGAACCAATCGTATTGAGACATGGTTTGGAAGAATCGTCTAAGGGCGAGGTCGGAATAGCCGATGCATTGGTGGATGGGCAGGTCTCCTTTCGGAAATTGTCCTTCGTATTTCTCGGGGATTCGGAACGGGTGGTGTGATGAGGCGGAGAAGATGGAAGTTACGAACGGTTGTTTGAATTCGCCCATCTTTTGGGCAAAGAATTGGAAGAACTCCTCGTCCCAGATGGCCCATGTCCCGTCGAAGTCATTTTTGTTGGGGTAGTCGTCCATGCCAAAGTAGTCGTTGAATTTGGCTGTCTTGGCGAAGGCTTGGAAGCCCATGGAACCATTAGGCGCCCCGTGGAAAAAGGCTGAGTAGTAGCCTTTTGTGGCGAGCAGTGATGCGATGCTGTTCACTTGGTTTGTATAGTATGGAGTCAGCACGTAGGGCTCCTTGAACATCGGTATACTGGTGAGGATGGAGGGCATGGCGTCAATTGATTTCCGTCCGTTGGAATAGGAGTAGTCGAAAGTCAAGCTCTCTGCCATGAGCGAATCGAGGAAGGGGGTGTATCCTTTGTATGTCCCGTTTTCCAAGTCTTTGTTGAAGAAGCCGGTGTACTCTTTTCCGAAGCTCTCCATGATGAGGATGACTACATTCAAGGGTTTGAACTCGCCTTGCGCCTGAGGGCGGTGGATAGGGGAGTATACTTTCTCGGTCTCCTCTTGGCTCTCGAAAAAGCCAGGGTTCTTGTAGGCGGATTTGCCGATGGTGCGGAAGAGGCAGAACGGCGTGTTCAGGACGATGGCCGACTCTGTCGTTTTCTCCACGTATTGGTTGGCGTTGCTTAGGGTGATGGGGCGTGTGAAGGCTCCGAATCCGCCTCTCATGCCGATGATGGAGAAGTATACCGTCAAGCAGAATATGGCCAAATGGAGTGGGTAATAAGCCCAATTCGGTTTTATGTCGAGCGAGAAATTTGGTCTTTTGTAGAGCTTGTACAACAGGAATATCATGGCTATGGCGAAGATGGTCACGTACCAATATTCGAAGAGGGACGTCATGATTATGCTGCCGACGTTGCCATCGTTTTGGAATTCGTTGAAGATGGTGCAGGTGGTTCGCCGGCTGGTGAATCGGAAATAGACGGCATCGCAGTTGTTGACTAAGATGGCCAGGGAGTTTGTGATGACAAAGACCCATCTCGTGATTTTCTGGTAGAGGTAGTTCTTCCTGAATTTGAAAGGAAGGATCATCAGCAACAAGTATAGGGCGTTGGTGTAGACAAAGGCCGAGATGTCAAACTTCATGCCTCCCTCTTGCATGGTGCAGAACCGGTCGAAAGTCACGTCGGGGAACAAGTCCATGTTAATGGCAAAGAAGAAGAGTCTACAAAGAAAGTAGATGGCCATTACGAGAAGAAAGTTGAGAATGATGGCCCCGATGGGTTCGCCTGCGATTTCCTTTATTTTGTTCATGGGTGAATTCTATGGTTATATGGTGCAAAATTATGTGTTTTTTGTCGTATGCAATAGAAGAAGGACTAAAAAGGTTTTTGTTTTGTGATATTTTGAATTTTGTTTCATAATAATGTAATATTATTACAAGATAAATGAATTTGTATTTTGGTTTATTTGGATTATGTTGTCATTTATTCTTGATTCTGTTTTTTATTTTGATGTGGATATTTATGGTATATTTTTTATTTGTATTATTTCGTAAAATCTAATTTTGCTAATAAGATACTAGTAGAGCAGATTTCTGTACCATTTTGTGAAAAATCACGATTCTCTTTGTCTGAAACACTGAAATTATCCTCCGAGGCGGACGTCGGGCTTGGGCGCATTCCCTTGGACTTTTGCATGCTACCGCACTCTCTTTTTCAAATGTGCTATGATTCCTGTATATTTGCAATTCGTTTGGGTATATTCCGAAAAAAAGTTTGATTTTGAATCATAAGAGTTAAAGAAGATGGAAAAGCGAGAAATGCTGAAAAGAGGATTCGGGTATGTTGTGTTTTCAACACTGGTGATAGCGATTCAATTTGTGAATTACCTCCTTAAGAGCCCTCAGTTGGAACTGATGGATTTTACAGGATGGGTCTTTTTCTTGACTGCGGCCCTTTCGCATGCGGCATTGTTTGCTTTGTTGCCTTACCTTCTTGTTTACCTCCCATTGATTTTATTGACTGCCAAGGAGAAACTGGCCTCCATCGTCCATGTCTTGTTGATGGCCTTCTTAAACGTCATTGCCTGCTTGAACGGCATGGTCTTTTCTCTCTATAAGTTTCATCTGAATGGTTTTGTCTTAGATCTCTATTTTGGAGAGGGTGGCGATGAGATTTTCAATTTCGACACATCCATATATTTATATGCTTGTGGGGTTGTCCTTTTCTTTCTGTTGCTCAATCTCTTTTTGCGCTGGTTGTCTGGATGGCTCTATGCCAAGAGGGGGAAAGCCTACGTCCTTCCTTCCGTCTTGACGTTGGTGGGTTTGTTGCTGGTTTCCAATCTGATGCATGCCTATGCGGCTGTTGCCCAATTGCAGTCTGTCAAGAAGAGTGCGACTCACTTGCCCTATTATTTCCCGCTGACGGCGAATCGTTTCATGATCAGGATGGGTGTTGTGGCGCAGGAGGACTTGGTCTCGGCTGATTTCGGTACGAAGGAGAATACCACGTTGGCCTATCCTAGGCAGGAGTTGATTTCGGATTCCGTCCCATTGAAGAACGTTGTTTTGATTGCCATCGATTCCTGGAACTACCTTTCCTTTACGGAAGAGGTGATGCCGAATGTGACAGCATTTGCCAATAAGAATGTGCGCTACGAAAATCATTTGAGTAGTAGTAACGGAACTCGAGGCAGTATTTTCGGGTTGTTTTTCAGTGCCTCTTCTTATTATTGGAACGACTTTGATGTCTCTGGTGTTACCCCAGTCTTGGTGGATGAGTTGGCAAAGCGCAACTATAATATTCAGGCCTTCCCGAGTGCTACGCTGAATAGTCCGAACTTTGCTAAGTTGTTATTTTATAAGGTGAAAGGCATACGTCACTCCACGGAGGGAGTTTCCGTCTATGACCGTGACTGTCAATTGACCAAGGATTTTGTGGAGTATCTTGATCAGCGGGATACGTCGGCGCATCAGCCGTTCTTCTCTTTCTTGTTCTATGACTTGGCTCATGCCATCGAATATCCGAAAGACAAGCCGAAACGTTTCTTGCCAAGTTGGGACTACTCCGACTATGTGAATTTGAGCAACGACATGGATCCTCTTCCGTTCTGGAATCTCTATCGCAACTCCGTCTCTGCTGTTGATTCGTTGGTGGGGGTGGTTCTCCGAAAATTGGAGGAGGAGCATCTCTTGGATGAAACCGTCATCGTCATTACGGGCGACCATGGGCAGGAGTTCAATGAGAACCACAAGAATTATTGGGGCCATGGCAGCAACTACTCTCCGGCCCAGATCCATGTGCCGTTTGTTTACCATTACCCACAGGCTCAGCCCTCGGTTTTCACCTATCGCACAACGCACTACGACTTTTCTCCTACAATTCTGCATGATGTCTTAGGCGTAAAAAATGCCCCTTCCGACTATAGCATGGGTAAGCTTTTGTCTGATACGACGTTCCGGGATTGGCATATTGTCGGAGATAATCTCAACTACGCATTTATTGTGGAGGATGATGTCATCATAGAGAAAAAGCCTTCGGGATATTTGGAAATTACGGATGCGCGCTTGAATCCGATAGAGGGGTACAAAATCAATTCTAAGGAGTTGAATGTCGCAATATCCAAGTTGAATATGTTCTATAAATAAAAAAGTTACTAATTTTGCAGGCGAATTGCATTGGTTTTTCTTTTTGTTATCGAAAACATACATTGACAATATAATATGGCAAAGGAATTAGAATTAAAGTATGGATGTAATCCGAACCAAAAGCCTTCTCGTATTTTCATGGAGAACGGCGAGTTGCCCATCAAGGTCTTGAACGGCCGTGCAGGTTATATCAACCTTTTGGACGCTTTCAATGGTTGGCAATTGGTGCGCGAGTTGAAAAAGGCTACTGGTCTTCCAGCAGCAACGTCGTTTAAGCACGTTTCACCTGCCGGTGCGGCTGTGGGTCTTCCTCTCTCCGACGTCGAGAAAAAGATTTATTGGGTAGAGGACATCGAAGAGTTCTCACCTCTTTCTAACGCTTACATCCGTGCGCGTGGTGCTGACCGTATGTCTTCATTCGGCGACTTCATCTCCCTTTCGGATGTCTGTGACAAAGCGACGGCTCTTGTCATCAAGCGTGAGGTTTCCGACGGTGTGATTGCTCCTGGCTTTACTCCTGAGGCTTTGGAGATCCTTAGCGCAAAGAAGAAGGGTAACTACTGCGTCATCGAAATCGACCCTAACTACGAGCCTGCGCCTATCGAGCGTAAGCAGGTTTTCGGTGTCACTTTCGAGCAGGGTCGCAACGAGTTGAAGATCGATGAGCATTTCTTCGACAACATCGTCACCGAGGCAAAGAACTATACTGAGCAGGCTAAGATAGACCTCACCATTGCGATGATTACGTTGAAATATACTCAATCCAACTCCGTATGTTATGTGAAGGGCGGTCAAGCCATCGGTATCGGTGCTGGACAACAATCCCGTATCCACTGTACTCGTTTGGCAGGTTCGAAGGCTGACAACTGGTGGTTGCGTCAATCGCCACAAGTACTCGGCTTGCAATTCGTGGATGGCATCGGTCGTGCCGACCGTGACAACGCTATCGACCTCTACATGGGCGAAGACTACATGGATGTCTTGGCTGAGGGTGCTTGGCAGAAGATTTTCAAGGTGAAGCCTGCTGTCTTCACCGCTGAGGAGAAGCGTGCTTGGTTGAACAAGAACACGGGCGTGGCATTGGGTTCTGACGCCTTCTTCCCATTCGGCGACAACGTAGAACGTGCTCACAAGAGTGGTGTGGAGTTTATCGCTCAACCTGGCGGATCCGTCCGTGATGACAATGTCATTGAGACTTGTAACAAGTATGGAATCACGATGTCGTTTACCGGCATTCGTTTGTTCCACCATTAATAGAGTGACCAAGAAAGGAAAGCGAGCATCTGATTCGTTCGGATGCTCGCTTTTTATATGGGTGTTTAGTAAACGGCCCTTATGATTTTCGGTTGTGCCACTCTTCTATTCTCTTTTCCCAATAGGCAGCTTTCTCCAAGTCTTTGGGTACCTGCTCCCCTTTTTTGAACCAATAGGCAAGCCACTCCATCGAGGAGATATCACCATTATTCCCTGAGATAGTAAAGAGTTCTATTGCCTTGTCGACATCTTTTTCAACATTCTCATTCCCCCAAAAAAGCAAGGCCGCATGCTCATGCAAAATAACCCGATTGCCCATATTGGAAGCTTGGACAAACCATTCAATCGCCTTGTCCCGGTCTTTCTCTACTCCCCGTCCATCCCAATAGAATAGCCCGATTCTACCAATCGAATCCACAATAGAACTATAAATGGGATTCCTTAATCTTCTATGGGGATCTTCCTCTTCAGCCACCGAGGTGGGGATCTCCTGCTCTGCTGCCTTCCTATACCAAGCCAAGGCCATCTCATCCTGGGAGGCACTCTCATAGTATTCCCCTAAACGCTCCATGGCTGGAGCATAGCCCAATTCGGCCGCCTTCAAAAGGCATTCGAGTCCTTTCTCCACATCCTTTTCTCCAAGATGATACCCGCCCAAGTAGGATCTGCCCAAGTAATTTAGACTCACAACATCACCCTCGGCTGCCTTCTTTTGTCTTTGTTCCCATTCAGTTCTCTCCTTCTCCTTTTCACTCAACCATTTTTCAAGGGTGGCTTGAGCTTCCTTATTGCCACTATTTGCAGCCATGCGGTACCACACCTCCGCCTTTGCCTCGTCCCGTTTCACACCATACCCATGGCGATAGGCTTCAGCTATATTCTTCATCGCTTCGGAGTTCCCTATCTCTGCTGCTTTTTTATACCATGTGAGCGATTTAGATCCGTTCGACCGTACTCCTATGCCAGAACTGTAGCAGTCGCCCAATTCCACCATGGCTTCCACATCTCCACTTTCCGCCTTGGCGAGTACCCTCTCAAAATATCTCGTCAACGACAGGAGCTCTTCCATCGACTCATTTTCATCGAATATGATGTCGTCGTCCATGCTGTATAAGCCCCAATTACGTTTGTCCATTTGATATACAAGAAACTGATTGTCGTAACAGTCAATCACGGGTATCATCTTCAGGGCTCTGAAATCGATTCCCAAATCCGTTTCTGCATCGATGATTTCATCCAACGAAAGAACTTTGAAGTCGGCAGAGAAGCTGTCATTCTCTACAAAAATATCTCTCTTACAGGCTGATATGAAGTGCTGAAGTTCCTCGGGAATATCCCAACCATACGCTTTCACGACTTTAGCCACTTTCTTTTCGTCAATAGGAGCAGTGGTATACTTGTTTAAAAAAGGCTTAAATTTCATTTCCTAAATTTTATTGGTTACGTAGACAAATATACAAAAAAGAATGATAAAAAATCAAGCATACACTTTCTAATCGTAATTAAACAAGCAAGTACGGTAATTTCCGTGGCATTTGGTATTGATTAGATGTAATTAAAATTATAGTTGTATATTTGCCTATACAAAAAAATAAGTTTTGGGAGTCAAGGCCTTTCCCAAAAAGAAATTAAAATCAGCCTTCTATCATCAATAACAACATTCCTCATTCGGGAGGAATAGCGGCGAAGAAAGTAGAAAAAAACGTAGTAGTGATATTTAATAAAATATGAAAAAAAATAATGATCTGGTTTTTGGACAATTAGAGTACCAAAATGACGAATGGGTTAAGACTGTAGACATCTCCTTGTTTGGTCGACAAAAACAAATGGACATTAGAGTCAAGGATGATAACAAGGAGGGAATTTTGGATGTTCAAAGAGATGCATATCTTACGTATGAAAAAAATGTATCTAATTATAAGAAGACAGTTCCTCTTACTTTATTGGAGTATTTTCTAGATCATTTCGAAGAAATTGATAAAGTTGTCGAACTTTCAGAAGATGCCCAAAAGGATACAATCAAAGCAGAACGAATTTTCAGAATGTTTATGATTATGTCGTTGTATTTTGATAGAAAAGGAAATTTTGGGTGGATATGTAGATTTAGTTGGGAGGATAATGGGCTTGCTATTCTTCTTTCCGAAGATACCCCTCGTGTCATTACACCATCCCAATTATATGATTATCGCAAGATCGACGATCCAGTTTTCGGAGAGATGATATATGACGAAGGTTGGGAGAAGAGAGAAAAAATGTTGTTGTATGGGAAAGAGAAATTGATAAGCATAGCGACTTGTGATTATGAGGATGGTATCACCGATGTGCATAGGGCGTCTTATAAAAAGTATCAGGAAAACGAATCAAGGTATTTGGAAGAAATACCTCGTGTGCTGCTTGAATACTATTTATCCATGTATGATGAAATAAAAGAGTATTGGAGAGTCCCTCGCCCATATACCAAAAAGAATGTGACAAAAGAGAATATCATGGATTTGATAGACTTTAAGACTCTTTATTTCATGTATGATGGTATGTTCGCATGGTTGTGCGAATGTCCATGGGAGGAAGAATGCGGTTTGGCTTTTGTGCTTTCGGAAGACAAGGTAAAGGTCGTTTTGCAGACGGATATTTTATAGTTGTATATAATATCACATAACACAGACACGGGTGTGAACCCATGCGGAAATGCGGAAGGACTGTAATCAGGGGTGCGAGCCCGTGCGGAAATGAAATTTCCGTGTGGCCCACCAAAATAGTTTCCGTAATTCTTTCAAAAGCATTATCTTTGCTCCTTCTTAGGAAGGGCGGGCTTCTTTATGCCTCCATGGTTGGATGGAAGTCCCCGAGAATAGGATTTTATTGAGTACCCTAATAATAGAGAAATGGCAATAGAAAACACATTGGCTCAGTCCGTATGTAAAGTGGTGGAGACCCTTTACGGACAATCTGTAGACGAAAAGACGATTCAGTTGCAGGCTACAAGGAAGGAGTTTGAGGGAGACTATACGTTAGTTGTGTTCCCTTTCTTGAAAATATCGAAGAAGTCGCCCGAGGTGACGGCTCAAGAAATAGGAGCGGAATTGCAACGGATCGAACCGCTTGTCTCTAAGTTTAATGTGATCAAAGGTTTCTTGAACCTCTCTATCTCCCAAAACCACTGGATAGGGACGCTCAACGCCATCGTGGCCGATAAGAACTACGGAACCACGGCTCCGACAGAGAGTTCGCCATTGTATATGGTGGAATACTCTTCACCAAACACGAACAAGCCGCTCCACTTGGGCCACATCCGTAACAACTTGTTGGGCTTCAGCCTTTGCCAAATCTTGAAGGCAAACGGAAACCGTGTGGTGAAGACCAACATTGTAAACGACCGTGGTATCCATATCTGCAAGTCCATGTTGGCATGGCAGAAGTTCGGAAACGGTGAGACTCCTGAATCATCCGGCAAGAAGGGCGACCACTTGGTAGGCGACTACTATGTACGTTTCGACAAGGAGTATAAGGCGCAAGTCAAAGAGTTGATGGAGAAGGGCATGAGCGAGGAGGAGGCCAAGAAGCAGGCTCCTTTGATGCAGGAGGCTCAATCCATGTTGAAGAAATGGGAGGATGGCGACGCCGATGTCCGTGCCCTTTGGACGATGATGAACAACTGGGTTTACAAAGGTTTTGACGAGACGTACCAACGATTGGGTGTCGGCTTCGACAAGATCTATTATGAGTCACAGACCTACCTCGACGGAAAGGCAAAGGTGAACGAGGGCTTGGAGAAAGGCTTGTTCTACCGTCGGGAGGATGGTTCCGTTTGGGCTGACTTGACGAAAGACGGCTTGGATGAGAAGTTGTTGCTCCGTTCGGATGGCACATCCGTCTACATGACGCAAGATATCGGTACGGCTCAACAACGTTTTCGCGAATATGCCATCGATAAGATGATCTATGTAGTGGGTAACGAGCAAAACTACCATTTCCAAGTGCTCTCCATCTTGTTGGATCGCCTCGGTTTCTCTTGGGGTAAGGATTTGGTTCACTTCTCCTACGGTATGGTCGAATTGCCTGAGGGTAAGATGAAGTCACGCGAGGGAACTGTGGTGGATGCTGACGACTTGATGGACGAGATGATTGCCACTGCCCGTGAGACTTCCGATGAACTTGGTAAGTTGGATGGTTGTAGCGAAGAGGAGATTGCCAACATCGCCCGCATCTGCGGTTTGGGCGCATTGAAATACTTCATCTTGAAGGTAGACCCTCGTAAGAACATGACTTTCAATCCGAAGGAGTCCATCGATTTCAATGGAAACACAGGTCCGTTCATCCAATATACGCATGCCCGTATTTGCTCGGTGCTTCGTAAGGCACAAGAGTCGGGCTTCCAGTTGCCAACGGCTTTGCCTGAGGATATGGAGGTCTCTGACCGTGAGTCAAGTTTGATCCAAAACTTGGCAAACTTCCCAGAGGTGGTTCGCCAGGCAGGAAAGGAGTATAGTCCGGCTTTGATTGCCAACTATGTCTATGAATTGGTGAAGGAGTACAACCAGTTCTATCATGACTTCTCCATCTTGAAGGAAGCAGACGACCAAAAGAAGGCCTTCCGTCTGTTGCTTTCACAAAGCATCGCCAAGGTCATCAAGACCGGTATGGGATTGCTTGGCATCGAGGTGCCTGAGAGAATGTAAGATTTGTTGATAATAGAAGTTTTTTATTTCCTATATTCCCTAAACTGAATAAGGGGCTATGGGTAGTGTCGTCTCTTTGGGATGAGTGGGAGGTGAATGCCTGCCGTCTAGAAGAGACGATGCTTTATAATTGATTTAAAACTATATGGAAAATAATATAGATGCACTTTATCAGTATGTCGCTGATATGATTCTCAAGAAGGATATGACCGCCAGGGAGGTTCGAAAGGTGCTTGTCGGACAAGGTGTGAACGAAGAGGTGGCCAAGACCATCGTGAAGCAGGTCTCGGACGAGATTGCAAAAGTCCGCAAAAAAGAGGCCTCCAAAAATTTGATTATTGGCGGAATCATCTGTGGCATAGGCCTACTTGTCACCATCCTCTCCTGTATAAACTCTGCTGGAACAGGCTCCTATGTAATTGCCTTTGGTGCGATTATCGGAGGTGCGGTAAAGTTCGTCCAAGGCATCTCCCTCCTTTCAAAGATATGACCGCTCCGTCTTGTATGTATGCGCCTTTGTAGAGGTTCAGTGCTTGGCCTTCCCGTGGGCGAAAGTCGGGTCAATACCCATACCGTCTCCTATGTTTCTTGATTAGATAGAACGAGACGCCCGCAGCCAGAACTTCTGCCACGATAACAGCACACCAGATGCCATCAGAACCCAAGAAGAACGGTAGGATGAATACGGCTCCCGTTTCGAAAACCAAAGAACGGATGATGGCAATGAATGCGGATACACCTCCATTGTTGAGTCCTGTGAATAGGGCCGATATGAAGAGATTCACTCCACAAATGACAAAACTGAGCATATAGATGCGGAAAGCATGGGTGGCCAACTCCGTCAAGGAGAGGTCGTATCCGACAAAAAGCATCGCCAACGGATGGCTGGAGAGTTCGGACAAAAGCATAAGGCAGAAGCCTCCCACCGTCATGATTACAATACTCTTCTTGAAAAGATTGTGTAGCTCCTTTTTGTTGCCCGCTCCATATTGGTATCCGACAATCGGTGTTATGGCTATGTTATACCCCTCAATGATGGCATAAAAGATATAGCCCACATATAGAATGATGCCATAGGCGGCAATTCCAGCCTCCCCAAGGAACCGTATCAACTGGATGTTATAGCAGATGCTGACGACGGAAAAGGCGATGTTGCCCACATATTCGGACGAGCCATTCAGGCAGGTTTTGGCAATGTAGCGCCATACCCATTTCGTACGTACGAGTTTCAGACGCAAGTTCTTCCGTGAAGTCGCGAAATAGTAGATAGGGAAGAATCCGCCGATGAATTCGGCCACATTGGTCGCTATTCCGGCCCCCTCGATTCCCATTTGCAGGTGGACGACAAAAAGCAGGTCCAACAAAACGTTCGCCACACCGCAGACCACGGACATGATGGTTCCCAACAGAGGCCTACCCGCCACCATGTAGAAAGATTGGAAAACAATCTGCAACATGAACGCCGGCAACGAGATGGCGAGGAACCGAGTATAGACAATGCTGTCAGCTAACAGATCTTCCTCCGCACCCAACAGTTGACAGATCTCCTTCGCAAAGAAGAAAAGGATGAAACTCAACGGAATGCCGATGGATAGGAGAAACTGCAGCAACATCGAAAAAATTCGATTGGCATTTTCCTCTTTTTTTCTTCCTAACGTTTTGGCAATAAGAGCACTACCTCCTGTGCCTACCATGAACCCGGTCGCCCCTATGAGCATAGCCACGGGCGTAACCAAATTGATGGCAGCAAAGGCCGTCGTTCCCACATAGTTGGAGACGAAGTAGCCGTCGATGATGCTGTAGATGGAGGTCACAATCATCATCAGAACGGCCGGTGTCACCGCTTGCAGGATATCTTTATATTGAAAATGTCTGTCGAAACTTATTTCCATTCAGAATAAGGATGGCGGGCTAGGTGTGAATTGTAGTATCGCTTATCTCCTGTCACCTCATCGCCAATCCAAGAGGGTTTTTCAAAGGCTTGATTTTCCGAGTTGAGTTCAATCTCTGCCACGACCAAACCTTCGTTCTGGCCAACGAACTCGTCTACCTCCCATATATTACCTGCATAAGGAATCTTGTAGCGGTATTTCTCCACGATGGGCGTACGTGCCAAAAGGAACAAGGCCTCTGCATCGGCCAAAGGAATGGTGTATTCAAACTCTTGGCGGGATATGCCTATGGCTTTGCTCTTGATGGTTAATTTTGCCTCGTCACCTTCAATCCTTACGCGGACGGTGTTTCCTCCCGGTTCATTCAAATAGGCTTGTTTATAATGGATGCCAATGTTGCCTGCTTTCCATGAGTCATCCTTCAAGAGGAATTTACGTTCTATTTCTAAATTCATTTTGTTGTCAACTTGTCTTAGACGGTTCTCCCAAACTAAAATTTTTTCGAATTTAGGGGAATCTCTCACTTTTATACAAAAGTAAAAACTTATTTTTGTAAAAAATTAATTAAAACGAGAAAAAGATGAAAACGAGAGGTCGAAGCTTGTTCTTCGCAATATTGCTATTGTTTGGGTTATTACACGTTTCCTTTATTTCTGCACAGGTCAGCCACGGCGGTATGCCATGTCCGGAGCATTTGTTGGACGGTTCTGGTTTGCGCTCCACCTCTCCCGATAAATCACTATATGTGACGATGCCTTCGTTCGATGTCGATTCTTTGCTTCGAGAGGATTCGTTGGCAAGTTATGGAACGCTTCGTTTCGCACACAAGTTCAGAGTCTCCTTGGATATGGAGAATTCCGGTGCCATGACCTATTTGGAGGATGGCACGAAAGTGTGGCGTGTCGGCATCACCTCGTCTGGGGCTTTTTCCTTGAATTTGCTCTTTACGGAGTTTGAGATTCCTTCCCAAGCGAGAGTTTTCCTCTATTCGCCCGATCGCTCCACCATCTTGGGTTCCTTCACTTCAGCCAACCGTCAGGAAAGTGGCGTTTTGCCGATTGCTCCGATCGCAGGAGATTCGTTGGTTGTGGAATATGAAGAGCCAGCTGGGGCCGATTTTGAAGGTCGTTTGAGAATAGGGGAGGTGAACCACGACTATGTGGGCTTCCGCCTTTTGCCTTCCAAACTCCAAGCCCAAGAGTGTGAGGTCGATATAAATTGCAATGAACTGGGCAATCTTCCACAAAAACGTAGCGTTTGCCTCATCATCGTGAACGGTACTTACTATTGTACGGGTTCCCTGGTTAACAATACGGCAAAAGATGACGCACCCTATGTCTTGTCAGCCTCCCATTGCCTTTTCCCTGATGGAGCAAATCCTCCCATCGACGCGAAGATGGCGGAGACTAGCGTCTTCTTCTTCAATTATGAGGTGCCTTATTGCTATTCGGACATAAAGGGTACGATGGAGCAGACCATTGCGGGAGCTACAGTGGTGGCCAGCAATAGCGACTATGATATGTTGTTGTTTAAGTTGAGTGAGCCGGTGCCAGTCGATTACCGTCCCTACTATTCGGGCTGGAATGTTTCCGGAGTGATGATGCCTCCTTTCTATATGATTCACCATCCTGTGGGCGACTTGAAAAAGGTGGCTATTGAGAATGATGCCGTTACTACGCATAGTTTTATGTCTGGACTTTTTGAGGAAAAAAGTCATTGGCGTGTCTATCGTTGGGATTTGGGTATTTCGGAGGGCGGTTCCTCCGGTTCTCCTTTGTTCGATTCGGACAACCGTATCGTGGGAGCCTTGTCGGGAGGTCAGTCTGATTGTAACACTACGGGAGCCGATTCATTCTATGAGTTGTTGAGGCCTTGGAGTCAGCCTAAGGAGGATGGTGCCTATTTGGCCCAATGGCTGGATCCGATTAATTCGGAGGCGGTGGTGTTGGATGGAAAGGAGTCCAATGGTACGCCTTGTGTCCGTCTGTCCAATATTCGTCCGACCGATGATTTCTTGCCTAAAACAGAGAGTTCGAAAGGCTATGCCGCCGGCCATAATGACAAAGGCTATTTGCGTTATGCGGAGAAGTTCTCGGTGGAGGGCG
The DNA here is from genome assembly GCA_017553575.1 of Paludibacteraceae bacterium. GTDB lineage: Bacteria > Bacteroidota > Bacteroidia > Bacteroidales > Paludibacteraceae > RGIG10190. The sequence goes on along the minus strand of JAFZKQ010000069.1, from coordinate 23,284 downwards.
CAAGCGTGATTTACGGCATCTATTTCGTTCCTTTTATGGGCTCCTATTCGGAGATGAACCCAGTAAGGGTCTCCATCTATTCGGGCGATTCGGAGCCTACCCATTTGTTGCATGAGCAGGTGTTGAAGATTTCCAATACGCAATACTACTCTTCGACGAAGAAATTTAAGGATGTTGAGGTTGACTCATGGGCGGGTAAGGAGAATTATTTGCGCTTGGATTCGGCCGTTTCGGTCAATGGCAATTTCTTCGTTGTCTTCGATTTGCCTGAAAATACGAGGAGAAAGTTCGCACTCAAACATTCGGATGTCCGTTCGGACGGCAGCAATACGGCCTATTTCTATCATGATGGCAAGTGGCATACATTCCAGGAGAATCCGTTGGCAAACGGAGGGACTTCCTTGATGGTGGATGTGGTCTGCCAATGTATGTCGCAGGTGTCGCAGCCTGAGTATACCCACAAGCGGAAAACCTCTGCCGTGGTGAAGGAGGATGGTCGATTGTACGTTTTCTTTGATTCGAATAAGGACAATGCGCAAGTGTCGCTTTATGACATGTTGGGACGTTTCTTGGGAAGCGTGACGTGTCGAGGAGACAAGGCCCTGATGGATGTGCCTGAGGGTGTGACTTTGTTGCGTGTCGTCTACGATGACTATTCTGAGACTTTGCGTGTGGTCAGATAGGAGGTTGCGATGGAAAAGAAGGAGTTGCGGAGAGAGATGAAGGCACGGATTGCGGCGATGGACGAGGAGGCAAAAAGATCCGAGACCCAACGCCTGTTTGACAAGTTGGAACTTCTGCCCGAATTTCAGGAATCGCAATGCCTTTTGCTCTATTGGTCGTTGCCGGATGAACCCAGTTCCCATGAGTTCCTTTCCAAGTGGAAGGAGAAGAAGAGCCTCCTCTTGCCCGCAGTTATCGGGGATGAGTTGGAGCTACGCCGCTATAAAGGCGATTCCGACCTTGCCGTAGGAGCCTTCGGTATCAAGGAACCCATTGGAGAGCCCTTCTTCGACTATGATAAGGTGGAACTGGTTCTTGTGCCGGGTCTCTCCTTCGATGCCGCCGGCTATCGTCTTGGAAGAGGAAAAGGCTATTACGACCGATTGCTTCCCCGCCTAACGAAGGCCACCACCATAGGCATCTGTTTCGAGTGCCAATACGAGAACAGCCTTCCCCACGATGAGTGGGACGTGCCGCTGAAGAGGATCCTTTGTCAAGGGTGAGTCGAGTATATCCTGCAGAGGGGTGGCAGGCCTCGTCTCTGAATCTCCAGCCCGATTTCTTGTAGAGAACAAATTAATTATAAAACACATAGTGCCAATATAAGATGAGTCTGAGTCGAAATTTAATTTTCACGATTTTCTTATTGCTAAGAGGGATAACCAGCCTCGCACAGGTTAGCCATGGAGGAATGCCTTGTCCAGAGCATTTGCTGACATCAAACGGTTTACGATCATCCCATACATTGCCCTACAAGGTGATGCCCGCTTTCGATGTTGACTCCCTGATTCGGGAGGACTCTTTGCAAGGCTTCGGAATGGAACGGTTTGCCCACAAGTTCAAGGTGGGTTTCGACATGGAGAACTCCGGTACCACTACCTATCTGGAAGACGGTACAAAAGTGTGGCGTATCGGTATCACCTCCCCCAAGGCATTCTCTCTGAATCTGTTGTTTACGGAGTATGAGATACCTCCTCAGGCGAAAGTGTTCCTCTATTCACCCGATCGTTCCACCATATTGGGTTCGTTCTCTTCCGACAATCGACAGAAGAGTGGAATTTTACCGACTGCGCCTATTGAGGGAGATTCGTTGATTGTGGAGTATATGGAGCCCGCAGGGGCTGATTTTGAAGGCCACCTAAGGATTGGAGAGGTGAACCACGACTATTTGGGACTACGCACTTTGCCTTCCAAAAACAGGTCCTTCTCTTGTGAGGTGGATGTGAATTGCGATGAACGGGGAAATCTTTCCACAAAACGAAGTGTTTGCCTCATCATCGTGAACGGTACTTTCTATTGTACGGGTTCCCTGGTTAACAATACAGCCCAAGACGATGCTCCTTATGTGTTGACTGCCGCTCATTGTCTTTTCTCCAATGCAGTTCCGCCTATATATGAGGAATGGGCGGAGACCAGCATCTTCTTTTTCAATTATGAAACTCCATATTGTTATTCGGATATACAGGGGTCCATGGAGCAATCGGTGGCTGGCGCTTCGGTGGCTGCCAGCAATGCAGACTATGATATGTTATTGCTAAAAATGAGTGAGCCTATGCCTATCGATTATCGTCCTTACTATGCAGGATGGAATGTTTCAGAAGAGAAAAAAGCTCCCTTCTATGGGATTCACCATCCGGAAGGAGACATGAAGAAGGTCTCTGTTGAAAATGATGACATCCAAAGCATCAGTTTTCTCACCTACCTCTTTAAGGAAGATGGGCATTGGTGTGTCTATTGGGATTCGGGCCTTACGGAGGGTGGCTCATCGGGTTCACCCTTGTTTGATGCGGACAACCGTATTGTGGGAGCGCTGTCGGGAGGAAAGTCTAATTGTAAGGAGAATGGTCCCGACAGTTACTATAAAATATCGAAGGTATGGAGCCAATCCTCAACCGATAGGGACCATCTGTCTCAAGCTTTAGACCCTACAGGTTCCGGGGTGTTGACCTTGGACGGAAAAGAACCCAACGACACTCCGTGCATTCGTCTTTCCAATATGCGAGCCACTGATGAGTTGCTACCAGCCTCGGAGAGTCTCCAAGGATATGCCTCTGGCCATAACTCCTACGGATATTTGCGCTATGCGGAGAAATTTGAGGTGGAGGGCGTCAGCAAAATCTATGGCATCTACTGCGTTCCTTTTTCTGGAGCATTCTCGGAACAGAGTCCTGTGCAGGTCTCCATCTACGCGGGAAAGGATGAACCCACCCGTCTTCTCCATAAACAAATATTGAAGATTTCGAATACGGAATACGATAGGCATACTTACAAATTCAAGGAGACTTTGACCCCAACGTGGATTAGGAAGGAGAACTATCTGAGGTTGGACACCGCTGTCTCTGTCAACGGAAACTTCTTCGTCGTTTTTGATTTGCCGGAGAATCCAAAACAGGAGTTCGCATTGTTTTATTCCGGATCTCGCTGGGACGACAGGAATACGGCCTATTTCTACCACAATGGGGAATGGCGCTCGTTCAGGGAGAACCCGATGGCTAAGATGGGTACCTCATTGATGGTGGATGTGGTGTGTCAACGCTTCGCTAACCAATCGCAGCCAGATAGTTACCAAAAGCCCGAGACGATAGCTTTTGTGACCGAAGAGGGCAAATTATATATTCTTTTTGAGTCTTCTTTGGGTGAGCGTAAGCAGGTTCTGCTCTATGACGTCTTCGGTCGCTTGTTGGCTGATGAGTATAGCCAAAACAATTGGCTCGAAATGGAGGTCCCTATGGGCGTGACGATTGTCCATGTGCTCTACGATGATCATTCGGAGATAATGAAAGTGGTTCGACAAAAATAAGAAAGATGGCTTCCCTCTACATACATATCCCTTTTTGCGAAAGCCGGTGTGCCTACTGTGCCTTCTACTCCTCCACCTATCGAGGGAACAAGGCGGACTATCTCTCGGCGCTATGTCGCGAATTGGAGTTGAGGCGGAATTACCTCTCTGGTGCTCCTATCCGAACGCTCTATTTCGGAGGCGGAACGCCCTCGCTGCTCTCTGTCGAAGAGTTTTCGTTGCTGATGGAATCCCTTCGGCGTTACTACGACCTCTCCTCTTTGGAGGAGTTTACCGTCGAGGTGAATCCCGATGATGTGACGCACGATTTTGTGGCTGGAATCGCTGCCTTGGGAGTGAACCGCATCAGTATGGGCGTACAGAGTTTTCATGACGAGGATCTTCGATTGATGGGGCGTAGGCACTCCGTGGCGCAGGTCTATTCGGCGGTTGAGGCTATTCGTGGGGCGGGCATTGAGAATGTGAGCATCGATTTGATTTACGGTTTGCCGGGGCAGACGAAGGAGGCGTGGCGGGAGAATCTCGCCAAGGCAGTGGCGTTGGACGTCCAACATCTATCGGCTTATAGCCTAACCTATGAGGAGGGTTCAAAACTCTCTCGCTTGGCGAAGAGGGGCAAGGTCCATCCTGTCGGAGAAGAGGATTGTGCCGACATGTTCGCCCTGTTGCGTGCAGAATTGGCGCAGGCTGGGTTCTATCAATACGAGATTTCCAACTTTGCTAAGCCGGGCATGGAATCCAAACACAACTCCTCCTATTGGGATGGCACTCCTTACTTGGGAGTGGGGGCTTCGGCTCATTCTTATGACGGAACTTCCCGCCAGTGGAATATCGCCAATACGCGCCTCTACATTGCCAAGTTGCAGCAAGGGGCGGACGACTATTACGAGGTGGAGCAGCTGGATTTGGAGACCCGCTATAATGACTTTGTGTTGACCTCCCTCCGCACTAGGAAGGGGATGGATTTGGCTCTTTTGGAAGAAGGCTATACTCGTCGCCTGTACGACTATTGTTTGAAAAATGCCTCCAAATATATCTCAGAAGGTCTGCTGATTCGTGAAGACGGCTTCTTGCGACTTTCCGAGTCAGGACTTTTTGTCTCCGATGGGGTGATGTCTGATTTGATGTGGGTGGAGTGAGGCGTTGTTTCGAAAGAAATATCCCTTAGAATGAGGCCTTTCGTAAAAATTTTAGGTAAAAGCGGAGATTTCTCTTGCAAAATAGAAAAAAAGCACATACCTTTGCACCGCCTTTGAAAAATAAGGCAAATGAGGATTGTCTCATGGTGTAATGGTAGCACTACAGTTTTTGGTACTGTCTGTCGAGGTTCGAATCCTCGTGAGACAACTATCCTAAAGAAGGCTGATGAATCGAATGGTTCGTCAGCCTTTTGTTTTTATTGATGAATTGAGAGGGTAGAAACGCCAGACTGAAATCGGGATTTATCCCAATGCAGTCTCTTCGACACGGATAGGTGCCTTACTTCTTTACCCTTTTATTCAATTGATTGTTGGCCTTCTCCGGTTTGGACTTTCCGATTCGCTTGCCGGAAACTTTGGGTTTACCTGCGGGTTTGAAGCGGAAGGGGTTCTTGGGATTTCCGCCCACTGTTTTTCTCGTACTTCTCATAATCTGCTCTATTTTTCCACAAATATAATATTAAGGCGGCTTTCCACCTTGCGTTCAAGGGATTTTTGAACTATGTGGGGTAGGGTGTTTGCGCCTCTCGGTATGGTGGCTCGTCAATCTGGAAGAAGCCACAAAACACTTTCCTTTATGACTGACAAACAGCAAGAGAGGAACTTGCCCGAAACACAAATCGCTCTCTTGAAATCGTTCTTTCCATGTTTTTTAATACCTTTGTGGACACAAACGTGAGATTCAGGCAAGCATGGGATACGACTTAAAAACAGAATTGGAACACAGAACCCTGATCCTTGATGGAGGTATGGGTACCATGGTACAAAAATATCATTTGACAGAGCAAGATTATCGTGGCGAAGAATTCGCGGACTCTCAACTCATACAGAAAGGAAACAATGACCTTCTCTGCTTGACGCAACCTCATGTCATCCGCGAAATCCACGAGAAGTACCTCCAAGCCGGAGCTGACATCATCGAAACTTGCTCGTTCAACTCACAACGTATATCCATGTCTGATTACGGGATGGAAGACCAAATTAAGCGGTTCAATTTCGAGGCCGCACGGATTGCCCGTTCCGTAGCTGACGAATACACGAAAAAAGATCCTTCGAAGCCTCGTTTTGTGGCAGGCTCCGTCGGTCCTACCAACAAAACAGCCTCCATCTCCCCCGATGTGAACAACCCTGCCTTGAGGGGTATTACCTATGCCGAACTCGTTGATGCCTACAAAGAGCAAATGGTGGCTCTCATCGAAGGTGGCGTTGATGCTCTGCTTATCGAGACCATCTTCGATACGCTCAATGCCAAAGCTGCTATCTTCGCGGCGGAGGAGGCAATGTCCATTACGAACAAGAAAGTTTATATCATGCTTTCCGCTACGGTTGCCGATATCAGTGGCCGTACGCTTTCTGGACAAACCATCAAGGCGTTCCTAAACTCCGTGGCTCATGCCGACATCTTGTCCGTCGGACTCAACTGCTCCTTTGGTGCGCGTGACCTCAAGCCTTATCTGAAAGAGATTAGCGACTGTGCCCCTTGGTTTGTCAGTGCATACCCTAATGCAGGTCTTCCCAATCAATTTGGAGAGTACGACGAGACACCGGAAATGATGGCTGTCCAAATCAAGGAGTATATAGAGGAAAACTTGGTAAACATCATCGGTGGATGTTGTGGTACCACGCCGGAACATATCGCTGAATATAGCAAACTCATAGAGAACGCTCAAGTTCGCAAGCCTAAGAAGAGAAATCGCGACATGAAGCTTTCGGGCTTGGAGGACCTCGTCATCTATTCCCGCGACAATGAGAATCCCGGAGATAAGCGTTCGCTCTTCGTAAATATCGGTGAGCGATGCAACGTGGCAGGTTCAAAGAAGTTCCTTCGACTTATCAGTGAAAAGAAATATGAGGAAGCCCTCTCCATCGCCAGACAACAAGTGGAGGATGGTGCCCAAATCATCGATGTCAACATGGATGACGCCATGTTGGATGCCAAGCAAGAGATGGTGAATTTCCTCAACCTTATCGCCTCCGAACCTGAAATCGCTAAATTGCCGATCATGATAGACTCCTCCAAGTGGGATGTCATTCAAGCAGGTTTGCAGTGTGTACAAGGAAAATGTATTGTCAACTCCATCTCCCTGAAGGAGGGCGAGGAGAAATTTTTGGAGAAAGCACGTCTCATCAAGCGTTATGGCGCCGCTACGGTGGTAATGGCGTTCGACGAGAAGGGACAAGCCGACTCGTATGAGCGGAAGATTGAAATCTGTGGACGTGCTTATCACCTTTTGGTGGATAAAATAGGATTCCCTCCAGAAGATATCGTTTTCGACCCGAATGTTTTAGCAGTGGCTACCGGTATCGAGGAGCACAACAACTACGGTGTTGATTTTATCAACGCCACCCAATGGATTAGCGAGAACTTGCCTTGTGCAAAGATCAGTGGAGGTGTCAGCAACCTCTCTTTCTCCTTCCGTGGAAACAACCCTATCCGTGAGGCCATGCACTCCGTCTTTCTCTACCATGCCTACAAAGTGGGTATGGACATGGGTATCGTGAATGCAGGTATGCTGCAAATCTACGAGGAGATTCCGCTAGAACTTTTGGTCAAGGTGGAAGACGTCGTTTTGAACAGACGTCCTGACGCAACGGAAATACTCATTGAAGCGGCAGAAGAGCTAAAGAAACAGCAAGCTGGTAACGACAAGCAAAGTCATACCGAGGAGTGGCGGACAAAGTCGTTGGGAGAACGGTTGGAGTATTGTCTTGTCAAGGGTATTGGCGACCATCTTGAGGAGGATTTGGCCGAAGCCCGTGAGATATATCCGAATCCGGTGGAGATCATCGAGAAACCTTTGATGGACGGCATGAACAAGGTCGGCGAACTTTTCGGCGCCGGCAAGATGTTCCTTCCGCAAGTGGTGAAGACTGCCCGAACCATGAAAAAGGCGGTGGCCATTCTCCAACCTTTCATCGAGGCGCAACGCAATGGCGAGAGCCAGAAGGCCGGCAAGATACTTATCGCTACCGTAAAGGGCGATGTGCATGATATCGGGAAAAACATTGTGGCCGTCATCTTGGCTTGCAACAATTTCGATGTGATAGACCTCGGTGTGATGGTCCCTTCCGAACAGATCATCCAAACCGCCATCAAGGAGAAGGTGGACATCGTCTGCCTCAGCGGACTGATTACCCCTTCCTTGGAGGAGATGTGCCATGTGGCAAGCGAGATGCAACAGAACGGGCTCCACATCCCGTTGATGATAGGCGGAGCCACGACCTCACCAATCCACACGGCCGTGAAGATTGCGCCTCTCTATGATGCGCCCGTTATGCACATGAAGGACGCTTCGCAGAACACGTATGCGGCCAGCCAAATCTTGAACCCGAAGACGAGGGATGCTTACGCCCGTAAGGTATGGGAAGAGCAGGAGGCCTTGAGAAAGGCACAAAAGGCCAAGGAGGCTGAGATCCTCTCCATGGAGGAGGCCCGTAAGAAGAAGCCAGACTTCTTCAATTGATTTTCAGGCAATAAAGAGAACCATAAAATTGTAGGACATTCATAAATAGGATATTATGATAGAAGTTAAAGTCGTCGAATCCCAAAAGGATTTGAAAAAGTTCATACAATTTCCCCATGATTTATACCGAGGAAATGCTTTCTGGGTACCACCGTTGAATGTGGACGAGATGAAGTTGTTGTCGAAAGACAAAAACCCTGCATTCGAGCATTGTACCTCGAGATATTGGTTGGCCTACAAAGATGGGAAGATCGTGGGGCGTATAGCCGGAATCATCAACCACACCGCCAATGCGAAGTGGGGAAACAAGGTGCGCTTCGGATGGATTGACTTTATCGAGGATATAGAGGTGGCCAAGGCACTTCTCCAAGCCGTCGAGGAGTGGGGTAAGGAGCAAGGCATGGTCAATATTCAAGGACCGTTGGGCTTCACCGACATGGACAACGAGGGTATGTTGGTCGAGGGATTCGACAAATTGCCGACCATCTCAAATATATACAATTATCCCTACTATCCTCAATTTATGGAGGAGTTGGGCTACAAGCGTGATGAGGATTGGGTTCAGTTCAAATTCAACGCCTCCCAGCCTATCCCTGAAAAGATGGAGCGTATCAACAAGCTCATTGCCGAAAAATATAAACTGAGGGTTCTGACTTTTACCAAAAAGAAAGAAATTTTGAAGTATGGACACTCGCTTTTCCATACGTTGAATTTAGCCTTCTCCAACCTTTACGGCTACTCTTCATTGACCGAGCGGGAGATCGACGACTTGATAAAAAGTTATTTCTCCTTCATCAATCCTAGATTGATCTGCTTTGTCGTGGACGAGAACGATGAGGTGGTCGCTTTCGGAATCTCCATTCCTTCCCTCTCGAGGGCTTACCAAAAGGCGAAGGGAAAACTCTTCCCATTCGGATTCATCCATATCCTTCGTGCGTTGAAGAAGACCGATTCCATCGATTTGATGCTCAATGGCGTGCATCCTGATTGGCAAAAGAAGGGCATCCACTCCCTCTACTATGTGGAGATGAACAAAGCCTACATCGCCAACAACGTGAAGGTGGCCATCTCCAACCAACAGTTGGAAAGCAACATCAACGCAGTGAATGTTTGGAACAACTACGAGAAGGAGCCTTACATCCGTAGGCGTTGCTACTCCAAGGATCTTGTTCCTGTCAAGAGTGACGATTCCGTTTCCAACCAAGAAAACGCCCAATAGAGGAGGAGAGTGCATGGGTGAAATTCGTGTGATGGCCACAAGGCAAGTGTGCGGTTGGTTGCTTGGGGGAGTTCTTTTCTTGGTCGGCTGTGAGTCGAAAAACCAAATGATAGAAAGAGAGCCTGTGGAGAAGATACGGGTCTTAGAGTCCGACACCATTCCGCTCTACGAGGAGGACCAGACGAAGGAGATTGCCTCCGCAACCTGCGAATACTTCGAGAGCATTGAATCCACCTCGAAACTGCGGGATAAAAACACGACGCACTTGCTTTTTGCCCAACACATTGGGTTGGACTACGGTTACAAAAAGGACAAGGCTTTTTTGCAAGCCAAGGATTCTTTGGTGAAGAATGGCTTGCTTGTGCCTCTCCATGACTGTAAATATTATAAGATGAAGGAGATGGAGCACTCTTTCCCCTTCTTGACCCCAGAGGCCGTGAGCCTTTTGGAGGAGATAGGAATGCGTTTTAACGACAACCTGAAGGCAAAAGGGCAAAAGGAGTATGCCATCTATGTCACTTCCGCCCTTCGTACGGACGAAAGCCAGCGTAGACTCTTCCGCAGGAACAAGAATGCCACCCGTTCCACCACCTCGCATTTGTATGGCACCACGTTCGACATCTCCTACATGGATTTCTTTAGGAATGAGGATGAAAAGATCATCCAATACAAGAACATACAGGACATCTTGACCAAAACTATGCGTGAGATGCGTTCGGAGAAGTGTTGCTTGGTCATGCGGGAGCATAAGCAGCAATGTTTTCACATCACCGTCATCCAATAAGTCACCATGTTAAGCAAAACCCGAGCCATCGTTTTAGGAAGTGTTAAGATAAAGGACAACACCCTTGTGTTGCATCTTTACACGGAGGAGTACGGTCGATGTAGTTACCTGCTCTTCGGGGCGCAAAGCAAGCGAGGAGGAAAGAAGACTGCTTTCATCCAACCACTCTCCCTTGTGGAGATAGAGGCGGAGCATCGGGTGAACCGTGATTTGCAGAAAATCAAAGAGATGAAGATGGATACTCCCATCAACGACATCCTTTTTAATCCTTACAAAAATGCCATAGCGTTTTTTCTCTCTGAGGTTTTGTATAATGTCTTGAAGATGAGCGAAAAAGATGAGGCGTTGTTTCTCTTCGTTCACAACTCCATCCGTTACTTGGATGCCATCAAAAACGGAATCAGCAATTTCCACATAGCTTTTCTCGTTAAATTGTCCTTTTTCTTAGGCTTGTGGCCGGATATTGACCGTTTGACCCACTATCCCTATTTCGATCTGAAGCAGGCTTCGTTTGTGCAGACAAAGCCTTTCCACTCTTCCTATATCGAGACGGGCAGGTCTCCCATCCTCCAATACATCACCCGAATCAATTATCGGAACATGCACCTTTTCCGTTTCAGCCGGAACGAGCGGAACGAACTCATTGAGAAGATGATTGAGTACTATCGGCTCCATACGCAAAGTATCGGCGACTTGAAATCGCTGGCCGTCCTCAAGGAGGTTTTCGATTGAGAAATTTCACTTCCGTTGGCGGTGTCTTGTCATCGTGTTATCCCAGTCTATATTTTTTTGTAAAAAGGGTGAATTTTTAGAACTCACCACTAAATAAACCATACCTATTGAGTACAAAATTGTCATCTAAAGATAACAAAATGAAGTTTTTTCTTAATTTTGCATTATTGATTAGAATGTAGACATACAAAATACAAAGAAAATTAATATCGATATGGATCTAATTGAAAGCATCATTGCACGTGCGCAGGCTAATCCTCAACGCATCGTTCTCCCAGAAGGAACTGAGGAGAGAACTTTGAAGGCTGCAGACGCTGTCCTCGAACAAAAAATTTCCAAAATCATTCTTTTGGGCAACAAGGAAAAAATCAATGCGATGGCAAAAGAGTATGGCTTGAAGAACATCGACAAAGCCACTATCATCGATCCTGAGAACAATCCTGACGCTCAAAAATATGCGGATCTCCTTTTCCAATTGAGACAGAAGAAGGGCATGACTCCAGAGAAGGCTGCTGAGACAGTTAAGGATCCTCTATACCTCTCTTGCCTTATGATCAAGGCTGGCGACGCTGACGGAGAAGTGAGCGGTGCAGGAAGCCCAACAGGCGATACACTTCGTCCTGCATTCCAAATCATTAAGACAGAACCAGGCATCACTTGCGTATCTGGTGTATTTTTGATGATCTTGAAAGACAAGACATATGGCTATGACGGAAAGATGTTGTTTGCCGACTGTGCAGCAACTCCATGTCCAGACGCCGACCAATTGGCTCAAATCGCTGTTTGTAGCGCTAAGACTGCCACTAACGTATTCGGCTTCCCAGAGGCTCGCGTTGCAATGTTGAGCTTCTCTACGAAGGGAAGTGCAAAGCACGAGATGGTCGACAAAGTGGTTGAGGCAACTGCCAAGGCTCACGAGATGGCTCCTGAATTGAAGCTTGATGGAGAGTTGCAAGCAGATGCTGCTTTGGTTCCAAAGGTAGCTCAATTGAAGGCTCCAGGCAGCGAGGTTGCCGGAACTGCCAACATCTTGGTGTTCCCTGACTTGAACACGGGTAACATCTCTTACAAATTGGTTCAACGTTTGGCAGGTGCGACAGCTCTTGGTCCATTCCTTCAAGGTTTGGCTGCTCCAGTCAACGATTTGTCCCGTGGTTGCTCAGTTGACGACATCGTTAAGACGGTAGCCATCACAGCCAACCAAGCTATTTCAGCTAAGAAATAATTTTGAAAGACATGAAGATATTAGTATTAAATTGTGGTAGCTCTTCCATCAAATACAAATTGATAGAGATGCCTGCCAACAACGTTTTGGCACAAGGTGGTGTCGAGAAAGTGGGATTGAAAGATTCCTTCTTGAAACTTACTTTGCCTAACGGAGAGAAAGAGGTCTTGGAGAAGGAGATTCCTGAGCATACGGTCGGAATCGAATTCATCTTGGAGACGTTGACTTCCAAAGAGCGTGGAGCTATCAAGTCTTTGGACGAGATAGATGCCGTTGGTCACCGTGTTGTGCATGGTGGAGAGAAGTTCAACAAGAGCGTACTCATCACGGATGAAGTGATCAAGAACATCGAAGAGTGCATCAAAGTTGCCCCTCTTCACAATCCACCTAACTTGAAGGGTATTGCTGCTGTCACGAAGTTGATGCCTGGCAAGCCTCAGGTTGCCGTATTTGACACAGCGTTCCATCAAACTATGCCTCAGAAGGCGTTCATGTATGCTTTGCCATATGAGTTATATCAAAAGGATGGCGTACGTAAATATGGATTCCACGGAACAAGTCATAGGTACGTGTCACAACGTGCTTTGGAGATCTTGGGTAAGAAGGCAGAGGGTACTAAGATGATCACTTGCCATATCGGTAACGGTGGTTCCATCACAGCCATCAAGGACGGCAAATCCATCGATACTACGATGGGTATGACTCCATTGGAAGGTTTGGTTATGGGTACACGTGCAGGTGATATCGATGCGGGAGCAGTTACCTATTTGATGGAGAGCAAGCAATACGATGCCAAGACCATCTCTAACATCTTGAACAAGAAGAGTGGTTTGTTGGGTGTCTCTGGTGTATCTTCAGATATGCGTGATGTCCGTGCTGCTATTGCATCCGGAAACGAGCAAGCCAAACTTGCATTGGATATGTTTATCTATCGTGCAAAGAAGTACATCGGTTCTTTCGTGGCTGCTTTGGGTGGTGTTGACATCATCGTCTTCACAGGTGGTATCGGAGAGAACGTTGACGTGGTGAGAGAGTCCATCTGCGACAATATGGAGTGCTTCGGTGTGAAGATCGACAAGGCTGTTAATGCAACAGTCCATGGCGAAGAGAAAGTCATCAGCACAAAAGACTCTAAGGCAACTGTCATCGTTGTTCCTACTGACGAAGAGTACATGATTGCTTCTGATACATTGGCTATCGTTAGCAAGAAGTAAGCAGTTTCGTTATAAATACAGAAAACCCCGGCTCTGAAAGGTCGGGGTTTTCTGTTGAATTTAATTAGAAGGATTTCTGAAGAGGCATGCAAGAGGTTGGTGTTTTTCGCCAATGTGTTACGTTTCAGCATTTCCCGAATAAAACATCTGCCAATTTTTTCTCGTAAAATTCTTTATTCCATTACTTTTATCTGTCTTTGTGGTAATGATATAGTATGTCCTATATGTTTGATAAGACAATGCAGTTAAATAAAAAAATGATAATAAAAATGACACCTAGTTTTATACCGCCTCATGGTAATTACAAAGAACTTCGTTCGTATAAAAAAGCATTAATTGTCTATGATGCCACAATGGTTTTTGCCATCGGTTTATGAATAGTCGTGACCGTACAGTGGATCAGATGGTGCAGGCGGCACGTTCTGGCAAACAGAATATAAATAAACAAAGTTGGAACCAAATTGTTCTTCTCACGAAGTCGAAGGGGAATTTGCTAATATCCGATCCTGCAGGCTTTCCTCTTATGAGAAAACAAAAGCCACATCAACCGACGTGGCTTTTGCAAATGGAATCTTTATAACTCCACCCGTATACTTTTGTTTCCTACTTTGACGATGTAGACACCGTGGCCAGGGCAGGCAATCCGTATAGGGTCAGTAGAACCTCCCCGAACTTTTTTTACTAGTTTTCCGCCAAGGTCGTAGACTTCCGTGTCGCCCGCGTTTTCACGCACGCAGATGGTGAGGCCTTCCGTCCAGACACGATTATCAACGCCGTTGATATCCTCTACTGCATTGTCTTCATCAAGATATTTTATGGTCCATCCCTCTGGAATTCGGTTGGCTCCATACTCCTCAGGCAAAGCCTTCGGACAGATGAAAGTTCCTGTAGGGGCAACATCAAGAAGCCAATCGGTGGTTTCATTCGCATTGTATTCGTATTCCCATTTCGTAAAAGAGACATTCACCTCCGAGAGATTTTTACACTCTTGAAACATTTTCTGGTAACACCTTATGGGCAACGAGGTGGCCGATAAAACAGGCGCCTTAGTCAATCCAACACATCCCTTAAACATGTAAGCATAGCAGTCTCCCACCAATGAATCGGCAGGCAATGTTGGAGCTTTCGTCAAACTTGTACATTCTCTAAACATGCTTCCATAGCATTTCTCCGCCAAGATGGTCGCTGGCAATTCAGGAGCCTCCGTCAAGCTTGTACATTCTGCAAACATACCTGAATAACAAAAATCCTCCATGGTGGTGGCAGGCAAAGCAGGAGCCTCCTTTAAACTGGTACATCCTAAAAACATAGCAGAATAGCAGTTCCAACTTAGTGTGAGTGATGGCAAGGCTGGAGCTTTCGTCAAACTGGTACATTCTTGAAACATTCGCTCATAACAAGAACCATCCCAATAGGTAAGACCCGTAGCAGGCAAATCTGGAGCCTCCGTCAGGCTGGTACAACCATTAAACATGCCCTGATAACATGACGCAACTATGGTTTTTGCGGGAAGTTTAGGAGCTTTGACCAAGGATGTACACTCATAAAACATACCAGCGTAGCAAGCTGCAGTCAATTCTGTCGCCGGCAATTCGGGAGCCTCCGTCAAGCTAGTACAATAACGAAACAGATTATAGAAGCAGTAGTCATTAGGTATCGTAAGAGATTCTCCCACTCCATCAATCAAACTCATCACGCTTCCACTTGCGGCGATGGAGCCCTCCATCACAAAATAAAGATATTTGGAATCTCTATAACTAAATCCAGTGGAGTTCTCGCCCCTCAATATTGCTTTGTCTCCTTTGTGCTCCAACGTGACCATTTCTCCGGGATTTAACTGATTCCACGTTTCGCCTCCATCCGTGGAATATTGGACATCCGCACGCCACTTATTCTCCTCTATTCCAAACAAGGATCCGTCCTCTCCTGCAGTAAACGTTAGATAATTAGCCGCAAAAGTGATGCTGGTTGCACATTGCAGCAAAATAAATGTGAGTAATTTTTTGAACATCTGTAATGCAAATTATAAGGCAGGCCCTAATAATTTTTTTCGGCAATTGGCAGAACCTGTTAACCCATAGTCGAAAAGTCGTTCGGCAGAAACGGCATCACAAAGATAGTAAAAATGAAGGGACGGTGATGGAGCATAGCTGGATATTGCCAAATAATTTTGATGCGAGGTTATTTTTTTTTGAAACAAAAAAGGCTGATCGACTTTCGGTCAATCAGCCCTTTTGTGAGTTGTCTCACGAGGATTCGAACCTCGACAGACAGTACCAAAAACTGTAGTGCTACCATTACACCATGAGACAATCCTTGAGTTGCTTTGTCTTTCAAAAGCGTTGCAAAAGTAGCAACTTCTCGGAATATCTACAAGGCTTTGGGCAAAATTTTTATTTCGCGTTTAGCAAAAAGTAGTTCTTTTTACCTTTTTGAACCAAGATGTACCTTCCGTTCAGCAAGTAGGAACTGTCAATGGTCGCTTCTGCTTCCGTGAGTTTTGCCTTGTTGATGGAGAGTCCGCCTCCTTGAACCAACTTTCTCATTTCGCTTTTGGAGGAGAAGACGTTGGCTTTCTCTGTCAACAATTCGATGGCTTTGACGCCAGATTCCAAATCAGCTTTGGCAATCTCGAATTGAGGAACGCCCTCGAATACGGAGAGAAGGGTCTCTTCGTCGAGTTTGCGAAGAGAGTCGGAAGTTGCATTGCCGAAGAGAATATTGGATGCCTCCACAGCTGCCTCGTAGTCCTCTTTTGAGTGAACCATGATGGTCAATTCCTGAGCCAATCTCTTTTGGAGAGGGCGGAGGTGTGGCGCATCGGCCTGCTCCTTGATGAGGCCTTCGATCTCATCCTTAGGAAGGCTGGTGAAGATCTTGATATATTTTGCGGCGTCATCGTCGGATACGTTCAACCAGAATTGGTAGAACTTGTAAGGAGATGTATATCTTCTGTCCAACCAAACATTGCCGGACTCCGTCTTTCCGAATTTCTTTCCGTCTGCCTTTGTGATGAGCGGGCAGGTGAGGGCGAACGCTTCTCCGCCGGATATCTTTCGGATCATCTCCGTACCCGTGGTGATGTTTCCCCATTGGTCAGCTCCACCCAATTGGATCTTGCAGTTCTTGTGGCTGTTCAGGTAAACGAAGTCGTAGCCCTGGAGAAGTTGGTAGGAGAATTCGGTGAATGACATTCCGTCTGCACCGTTCTCGCCTGTGAAGCGGCGTTTTACGGAGTCTTTGGACATCATGTAGTTGACCGTGATGAGTTTGCCCACGTTGCGGATGAAATCGAGGAATGTGAAGTCCTTCATCCAGTCGTAGTTGTTGACGAGTTCCGCTGCGTTGGGCTCGTTGCTGTTGAAGTCGAGGAATTTCTCCAATTGCTTCTTGATGCACTCTTGGTTGTGGCGGAGTTTAGGCTCGTCGATGAGGACACGCTCTTGGGATTTTCCGGAGGGGTCTCCAATCATGCCCGTTGCGCCGCCGATGAGGGCGATGGGCTTGTGTCCGCTGCGTTGGAAATGACGCAACATCATGACGCCCACCAAGTGGCCTATATGAAGGGAGTCCGCAGTAGGGTCGATGCCCAAGTAGGCGGTTGTCATCTCTTTTTGGAGTTGTTCTTCTGTTCCGGGTGTCATGTCTTGTATCATGCCACGCCATTTGAGTTCTTCAACAAAGTTCATCGTAAAATATAATCGTTTTTTATTACGGCATTTGGAGTTATGCCATTACATTAGTAATAGTAATATTTGGCTGCAAAGATAATGAACTTTTCCGTTATTCTCTTTAGAAGGTCACATTTTGTAAACATACTATTTTGAAATTTACGGAATTGCAGTAAATTTGCAAATCGAAACACTTTGGTGGAATTTTAATTTAAGACAGTATTTATATGATTAATGCACAAGACATTAAGAATGGAACTTGCATCAAGATGGATGGCAAGCTTTATTTTTGTATAGAGTTCCTTCATGTGAAGCCTGGTAAGGGTAACACGTTTATGCGTACGAAATTGAAGAATGTTGTGAACGGACTCGTCGTTGAGAAGCGTTTCAACATCGGTGAGAAATTGGAAGACGTTCGTGTAGAGCGTCGTGAGCACCAATATCTTTACAAAGAAGGAGAGGACTATATCTTTATGAACAACGAGACGTTCGAGCAAGTTCCTATTGCGCATGATTTGATTACTGGTGTTGAGTATATGAAAGAGGGTGATGTTGTTGAAGTTGTCTTCGATGCATCAACAGAGACTGTTCTTTTCGCAGAGATGCCAGTTAAGACTGTCCTCGCCATCACTTACACAGAGCCAGGTTTGAAGGGCGATACGGCAACTAACACTTTGAAGCCAGCTACAGTGGAGACAGGTGCTACAGTTCGTGTGCCATTGTTCATCAACGAGGGTGAGAAGATCTTGGTTGATACTCGTGACGGTTCTTATTTGGAGCGTGTTAAGGAGTAATTATCCGATAGATAAATAGTCATAGATAAATGGGGAGAGTTTTGCTCTCTCCATTGTTTTTTTTCTGTCAATAAGAAGCTGTTTAAATTTTCTGGTTGTTCTCTGGGGTGAGGCGAGACGTTTGCCGTATTGAAGGGCGACATCTCTGTAGTACACCTTTATTATAGGGAAACTTCTCTCAATAGAGGCTGGAATAAAAATTAGACAAGTTTTAAAAATCAATAGGCAAGTGAATCCTTTTTCAGAATGGTTGGGCTACTTTTTTCGTTCGAAGCATAGGAAAGGTTTCGGCGTACATTCGCCTTTTGTCTTCTATTTGGTGACGAAGGTGATAGAGGAGCGTTTGCCCTATTATAAGTATGAATTGGTAGAAAAAGTCAGGGCGGCGTTGCTGAGGACAAAGAAACAACTTCAGGTGAAGAACGCTGAAGGAAATTTGCAGCTACGCCACATCTCGGATGAAGTCAAGGACAATTCCCTGATACCATCCTACGGCCAGGTGCTGTTCCGTTTGGTCAATCACTCTAAGGCGAAGTATCTGTTGGAGCTGAAGGCTTCATTTGGGCTCTCCTCCATGTATATGGCTGCCCCTGATTCCAGATCGAAACTTTGGACGATAGAGGAGGGCGATACGGCTAAGTTCGCAGAGTTGAGCTACGAGCATGCCGATTTCCATAATATCCATTTAGAGGAAGGCGTGGCGCAAGATGCCTTGGATCGAGTGCTTCGGAAAATGGAGAGGGTCGATTTTCTTTTTTTCAATCCCGATATGCGTTTCGTCGATTTTTCCGCATTGGAGTCCATGTATGAAAAATGCGTGGCCAAAATGCACGATGGAAGCGTGGCGGTGGTGGATGGCATTCATCGTCACCAAGAGGCGAAGAGCCTATGGGAAAAGTTAAAAGAGGATGATCGCGTGCGGGTGACAATCGATTTATACGTTTTCGGTATTGTGTATTACAATAAAGAACTTCAGAAGGAAAATTATGTACTCAGGTTTTTCCCGTCCATAAAAGAGAGCCTGAAACGGATTTTTCGTAAAATCTGATCTTCCCACAATTATGTTGTAGAGGCATAAATGACGTCGATTGCAATCTCCATATTGCAAAAAATGCGTTTTTGACACATATTTTTATCTGTTAAAGATTGTTTTTAATGAAAAAAAGCATACTTTTGCAATCCTTTGAGTAGGGAATTATGTATGATGTATTAACTTTTATATTTTTATAGAGTTATGTATTGGACATTAGAATTGGCTTCAAAGTTAGAGGATGCTCCTTGGCCAGCAACAAAAGACGAGCTCATAGATTTCGCGATGCGGTCTGGAGCACCGATGGAGGTTATTGAAAACCTTCAGGAAATGGAGGATGAAGGCGATATTTACGAGAGTATCGAGGACATTTGGCCAGATTATCCTAGCAAGGAGGATTTCTTCTTTAACGAGGAGGAGTATTAATCCTTTTGGCGCTTTTTAAGAAGGCTTTGTTTTTCAAGTATGTAGTAAAAATGAAGCAAAGTTGAAATGTTAAAAAGTGCCGATTTGATTGTGAATTATTGTAAAATCACTAATATTGTTGTCGGTTTTCCGATGGCTGCGTGTCAAATTATATGAAAAAAAGACGTCTTATACTCTTTTTTTGTGTGTGGATACTCTCGATGGTGAGGGTCTCTGCTCAATTTGATGCCATATATAGCAATTATATGGAGCTACCGGAGACGAACAATGCAGGTGCGGTCGCCCAAAATGAGATGATGAACCTGATAGGTGCGTATCGATTGCAATGGGCGGGGTTTAGTGATGCTCCAGTAGACATGTTCTTTTCCGTAAATATGCCTTTTAGCGTATCGGATACGAAGCATGGTGTTGGTTTGGTTTTTTCTAGTGAAAATATAGGTTTGTTTAAAGACCAAAGCGTTCTTTTGCAGTATTCTTATAAGATGCGGTTCTGGAAGGGAGTCGTAGGCTTAGGTTTGAATGTAGGTTTTTTGAGTCAAACTTTTGATTTTTCAGGGGCTGATTTTTCGGGCAACGGCAGTTCTCCGATTGATGGCGATGAATATCACAAGCAAGACCCATATTCCTCTTCAAGTTCAAGTGATGAAGATAATGCGTTGACATTTGATGCTGGTGTGGGAGCTTATTATAGTGATGATGAAATGTTTGTTGGTTTGTCGGTAGCGCATTTGAATTCTGGTACGACTGATTTTGGCACGGATTCTGTAGAAATGTATGTACCACGCATATTTTATTTATCGGGTGGATACAATATTCCGCAGAGGAATGCGTTTTATGTTTTAAAGCCATCAACTCAAATTCGGACGGATTTCTCGGATTTCCAGATGGATTTGACTTGTGTCTTGGAATACGATAAGAAAATTCGGGGCGGCTTGACCTATCGGTTAGGTGATGCTTTCGTCTTTTTGGTCGGTATGGACTTGTTTTCGGGTCTTCGCTTGGGTTACTCTTATGATCTTCCGATATCTCGGATGATATCCTCAGGAGGTTCTCATGAGATTTGCTTGAGATATAGTTTTAAACCCGAGTTTTCAAAGAAGAACAAATACAAGAGTGATCGAATATTATGAACAAAGAAAAAAATTTAAGTAATTTAGATATCATGAAGAAGCTGTTATTTATTTCATTAATTGCAGTACTGCTCGCTAGTTGCGGTGGAGGTGACAATGGTGAGCTGGTAGGTGTTTATTCGAAGTCGTGGAAGGAGCCGAAACCGTATGGTATGCTCTATATCAAGAGGGGATCTTTCACAATGGGTCAAAATGATCAGGATGCCAACTGGGCAATGACTTCTCAGTCAAGGACTGTATCATTGGATGCTTTTTGGATGGACGAGACGGAGATTACGAATGGTGAGTACAAGCAGTTCGTATATTGGGTCCGTGACTCAATCGCACGTGAGAAATTGTCGGCTGTTGACGAGTCTTACAAGATTTCTCAAGATAAGAAGGGAAATGAATTGAAAACTCCAGTGTTGAACTGGAAGAAGAAAATTCCTTGGACGAAGGCTAATGAGGATTTGCAATCAGCTTTGGATAGCATGTTCTACATGGACGAGGATGCTATTGACTTTGAGCGTCAATTGAACGGAAACATCTTGATGTACAAGTACGGATGGGTTGACTACGTTCAGGCTGCTAAGAAGGAAAACAAGTTTGATGTGTTGAGAGGTAGCTACAACCGTAGCACTGCAGGCTTGGGTAAGACGAAGGATAGTGCTGATGTGATGATTAGAAAGGATACTTCTTACACAAATGAGGAGGGTCACATCATCAACCAAACTGTCTATAGAGAGTTGAAGAAGCGTTCTGACTTTATCTCTGTTAAGAGGGTAAATATCTATCCTGATACATTGTGTTGGATTCGTGACTTTACTTACGCTTACAATGAGCCATACATGAAGTTGTATTTCGCTCACCCTGGTTATGGTGAATATCCTGTAGTTGGTGTTTCTTGGGAGCAAGCTCAAGCATTCTGCCACTGGAGATCTTATTTGTTCAACTCTTACCAAGTTTCTCATAAGGGAGTGAGAGTACAAGATTACCGTCTCCCAACCGAGGCTGAGTGGGAGTACGCTGCTCGTGGTGACAAAGATCTTTCTATGTATCCTTGGGGAGGTAATTACATCCGTACAGCAAAGGGTTGTTTCTTGGCTAACTTTAAGCCACAAAGAGGTAACTATACTGACGATGGTTACTTGATTACAGCAAGAGTTGCTTCTTATCCACCAAATGAGTTTGGTTTGTATGATATGGCAGGTAATGTCGCTGAGTGGACTTCTTCTGCATACCATGAGTCAAACTATAGCTTCGTACACGATATGAATCCAAACTACGAGTACAACGCTAAGTCATCTGATCCAGACGTATTGAGACGTAAGGTAATTAGAGGTGGTTCTTGGAAGGATGTTGGTATCTTCTTGCAGTGTGGTGTACGTACTTACGAGTACCAAAATGAGAACCGCTCATTCCTCGGATTCAGATGCGTACGTAGCTACATTGGTATGGATTAAAAAAATGCAAATTATTAACCTTAAAAATAAAATAAAAAAATGGGACTTTCAGATTTTTTGGCTTCTCCTCAGGGGAAGAAAATAAGCGGTGTTGCTTATGGTTTTGGTGCCAGTATCGTTATTATTGGTGCGTTGTTTAAGATTCAGCACTATCCAGGTGCAGGTGTTATGTTGATGGTCGGTATGGGTATCGAAGCAATCCTGTTTGCATTGTCAGCTGTTGAAAAGCCTCACAAGGAGTGGGAGTGGAACTTGGTTTATCCTGAATTGGATAACGGAGAACCAGTTGAGAAGAAAGACAAGAAGGATAAGAAGCAACAAGGTATCGCTAAGATCGAGGATGTTCCTTCTTTGATTAACGAGGAGATGGCTAAGTTGACTGACGGTATCAAGAGATTGGGTGAGACTGCAGGTCAATTGGGTTCATTGAGCAATGCAGCTGCTATTTCTGACGCTTATACTTCAAACTTGAGCAAGGCTTCTGAGGCTGCTGGTGCATTCGCTTCATCTCAAAAGAACTTGAAGGATTCTTCTGATTCTTTGGTTTCTTCTTACCAAAGCATCGCTGCTAGCATCGGTAGCGCATCTCAAGGTTCTAAGAACTTCGCAGATCAAATCGATGGTATCAACAAGAATATCTCTACTATTAACTCTGTATTCGAGCTTCAAGTTAAGTCTGTAAACGAGCAAAACGAGGCTATGAAGACTTTGGCAGCCGCTGTTTCAAAGATCGAGTCTTCTTTGAACAACTCAGCTATCGAGGCAGAGGGTTACAAGGATCAAATCGCTTTGTTGTCAAAGCAAATGAAGAGCTTGAATGCCGTTTATGGCAATATGCTTAACGCAATGACAATCAGAGGCTAATCTTTGATTGAGTTAGAATTATAGTAGTTAATAAAATTAAAAGTAGATTATGAGTGCAACGAACTGTCCGGAAACCCCGAGACAAAAGATGATATCCATGATGTACTTGGTTTATACTGCCCTTCTTGCTTTGAATGTGTCAGTAGAAATCTTGAATGGATATTCGTTGGTGGATGGGTCATTGCGTAAGAGTATTCAGATTGCTGATGCTCGAAACGTCAATATGAAGGCAAAGTTTGAGGACCTTGCCGCTCAGAACCCAGCAAAGACGAAAGAGTGGAAAGCGAAGGCTGAGATGTTGGCCACTAAATCAGACTCTTTGTATGAATATATCAACACCATTAAGAGATATATCGTTGTCTTGATTGATGGTGAAGAGGCTAATATCGACAAGACGAAGGATAATTACCTTCAAGTATCAGATGAGAAGAGAGGTAACTTGGATATCACTGGTACAGTCGGTGTTGGAGAGGTTCCTTTCCAATGCGAGGGTCAAACTGTTAAACCTGTAGGTGCTCAATTGAAGCAAAGCATCAGAAGTTATGCTGATTTCGTAAAGTCAATTAC
>JAFZKQ010000068.1 GCA_017553575.1 Paludibacteraceae bacterium | reverse complement strand
GATAGGCTGGGTATAACTCCACATCGGCAAAATATTCCTCCTCACAGGTGTCGGTTAGATTGACAACATCAATTTTGTCCACGTCATCCATCTCTTCTTTTAGTTGCCTGAATTTTTGTGGAATCTCCTCAATAAGGGTCTTGTAGGCCTTTTCAAGGTTGTCGTACACCAAGACCTCACAAACCTTGTCGATAGGTTTGTCTTGGCTGTCGTGGTAAGGGTAACTGAATTTGTAAACCCCCTTTGGAATACGCTTGATGAAATCGACGCTCTCTATCAGTTGTTTCTTGTCATGATCAATGATTTTGTCAGTGATAATAGCAAACTCCTCGATCTTGGAAATAGCAATGAGTCGGGTGATTCGCTTACGTGTTTCAGGATCAAAATCAGAGAAGTCGAGTCCGTCGATATACAATTTCTCAGGGTTAACCCAAGCAATCTTGTCGGACCATTGATCAATGAAGGTCACAATGAAGGCATCCTTGGTTCCTCCTGCCTTCACGCCACGAAGGGCGCGACCCATCATCTGCGTCATTAGGATGGTGGATTGAGTAGGTCGGGTGAGGAAAACAGACTGTACATCAGGTACATCCGTGCCCTCAGTCAGGATGTTGACGTTGATAAGCACATCCAAGTCTCCGCCCTTACGGAAACGTTTGATTTTCTCTTTGTTATCCTTGCTGCTTATGTTGTGAAGTCCAGAGGCATCGCGCGTGTCCGACATGACAAAATCGGATTTCACCCCGTTTTCATTGAATAACTTGTTGAGGGCGATGACATTTTCCTTGTTGACGGCAAATACAATGGTCTTTCCGTATTTCTCTTTGTTGTTGATGTATCGACTGACTATCAGATTATTACGTTCGTTATTGTCGGCAATCTTTTTCGCCACGTCCGTACCGATACTCTCCAGGTCAAAGCCTTCGTTGATTTTTCGAATCTGCTCTTCATCAAGGTCCTTTGTCAAGTCAACACCTGTTTCAACTTCTTCAAAATTAGGTTCGGACAAGATTCCTTGGCGAATAAGGCTTCGCAAATCAATCTTATAGACCATGTCATCCGTGAAAATCTTAGCCATGTAGCCTTCCTCGCTTTTGGCGGTACGAATTGGGGTAGCAGTCAATCCCAACATTCTGAATTTCGGCACATTTGCCTCCAATCGTTCGATGAGTTTGCGATAGGTCTTTGCTGGCGCATGGTGAGCCTCGTCAATCACTAAAAACAGTTCGTCGTTGCCTTTCAGCCAATTATTCTTCAAGAAGCCGAAACTTCTATCGCTACGGAGACTGTCCTTGCTGGAGAAGATGATGTCGTCATCGGGCTTGATGTTCACTGCCATATCGTGGATGCCCGAGATGAGTCGATAGTTGAATTGGCTCTTTTCCTTGAAAATGTCTTTGAAGGCCAACTTTTCGGTAAATGTCTTCTTGGCTTGTTCCAATAGTTCGTGGCGATGTGCCAACCATAGCACTTTGATGCCTTTGTCCAAAATGTTTTGAGCAATCCATCGGGCAGCTGTGAGGGTTTTCCCTCCACCTGTAGGCAACACCAACAATCCTTTGTACGGATACTTTCCAGCATTTACAATCTGCTTTGTCATTTTGTCGAAAGCCTCTATCTGGTGAGGATAGAGCTTAATGCCACTCTCGCCGGGGGAGACAACCACCGTGCCTGCGTTCGTCGTTTTTGCGATATTATTCATGGGCGTTTTCTTTGGGCGTTTTTCTTATCTGTTTCGGCAGAAGGCGGGCATTCCGTATGGGCAAAAAGAACGTGGACTTGAACATTATCCACAATCCTAAGGCCCTGAGACTGCCCGTTCAAACAGATAAGTCAAGCCCACGCACAAAGCGCAGGCATTTACTGACTTATTCGTGTTTGAACTTTCTAAAATTTCTCAGGTTTTAGGATTACACCGAATAGTAAGCAAACGCTTGTTTTACAATATGTTATTTATTTTAATTTCTGTTTCGTAGTATATTTTTAGATGTTATTTATCAGTTGATATATTGAGACTTAGATAAGTTCTACTTCATCCACTCGTGAATCGCAACCTTTCGAGTAGTAGGCGCATGATATCTATTCGTTTTAAAAACAGACGCATGCTTACTTGCAAATATACGTTTTTTCCGATTCTTCGCCAATCGTTTTTATGGGTTACTCGTGAAACTTGAATTAGTTTAGAAAAAGAAGGAACCGTTCCTCTTTGGGCTTCTTTAGATACCCTTTTAGGAAGGGGGAGAGGCGAAACGTCAGGGCTTGTTGGGGACAGCTGTTTACGCAACGGAGGCAACGGATGCAATGGTGCCCGATTCGACCATTATTCATCGTTTTCATCGGACAATTTAGGGTGCAAAGCCCACATTCGTTACACTGTTCCGAGCGTTCGATTTTTACGCCTAGCCGGCTTCTGATGTTGGGGAAGAAGTTCGCAAAGATGTTTTTAGGAAATGGTTTTAGGGTGATAGCTTGGTCTGATCCTATCTTTTCGAGTAGGGGACGTAACTGCTCGACCTCGAATAGGTTGCCCTCGGAAAGATAGGTGTGTCCGGTTGGAACGTAGGCCGCGGCGATGACTCTCCCTTGGATAAGGCTCGCAGCCTCTTGGAGAACGTTGCCGAACGACATCCGTCCGTAGGTGGCAATCAGGATGAAGCGCTGGGCCTTGATTTTCGGAAGACGAATCTTGACAGGGTCTGGCAAGTTTTGGCTGTAGACAGGAAAGACGACCAAGGCCACCTCGCTTCTCTCCTCCATCTCCTCGTCGGGGAGAGGCTCGACCGTTATCTCCAATTGTTTGGCGAGATAGTCGGCGATGGCACGGCTGTGCCCGCTTCCGGAGAAACAATAGAGCGAGATTACCATTTTTTGTCGATGAATTGGGTCATAATTTTGCATTCCGGCACCTCTTCCAACGAAAAGCCGAGGTGTGTCTTGATCTCTTGGATGGACTCCTCTTTAGAGAGCGATTTCGTCCCCGACGCCAAGGCCATCTCAAGGGCACTGAAAGGAATCAGCTTGCTTTGACAGCGATAAAATCGGATGAATTGGGAATATTCTTTGCATTTCTCTATTTGGCAACTGGTGTGTAGCCCCTTGGTGTTGTCGGGTAGGGATACCCAACCGCACTCTTTCTCGATCAACTCTTTGACCGACTTCCAATCATAGGTTCCGCCACTGATTTTGTCCAAATCGATTTGCACGAAGGCTGGAATGTGTCCTCTCCATGAGGATTTCCGAATGCTTCGTTTCAGGGGCTGTAGGATGGATGGAACTTGATGGATGGCATCTACAACATTTCCGATAAGGTCGTTTTTGTAGCCTGCCCACTTTTTCAAGATGGAATCTCCGTAGGCCAATTGCCTCATGGTCATCAGCGTGTGTAGTTGTCCCTTTTTAAGGGGAGGATGCAACGTCAGAATGCGACCGATATTTGTGATGAATTGGAGAATTTTATTTTCGGAAAAGGAGTAGGCCATCTTGGGCGCCAGGCCGTTGTAGTAGAGTCCGATGAGTTGCGCCGGTTCGTTTCCGGCAATGAAGTAGGGCACTCGTTCCTCGACCAAGGTCGGATAGAAGAGGATATAGGCCAAGGAGGGACAGGCGCATGTGTTGCCACTCAGTTCATACAACTTTTTGTAGATGGCCTGCATGTCGGCGTTGCTTACATATCGGTTGATGAACTCCACGGTTGAGAAGTGCCGCTTGGCGTTCTGGATGCTTTCTTGGGCATTGGCTGATAAGTAGGGAATCTCCCAAGTCAGGGCCAAAACCCGAAGTCTCTTTACCTTCGCCAAATAGTAGAGTAGGTAAGTGGAGTCTTTCCCGCCCGTGTAGAAAAGGGCGACATCGAATCGGGAGTTTTTGGCGTGGGGGATCTCTTCGACTAAAGGGACGACGCTCCTCAATTGTTGGGTGAGTTCTTTCGTTTGGCAGATGGGGCACTCTCCCTCCTCGTTGAATTCCAAGCCGGGAATCATGTAGGTATTGGCGGCGCAGCGTGTGCAGAATTGTGCCTCTTCAAGGCTCTTGGGCGTCTCTCTCAATTCGTTGGTCGGAACGACTTCTGTGCCCAAAAGAGGGCCTAAAAGGCTCATTTCATCGGGAGAAAGGGACTTTGGCAATTGCCGAATCACCTCCAGTTGTTTGGACGATAGCTTTCTCTTGTTCTTCAACAAATTCTCCTTGTTGCGCAGGCCGTAGTAGTAAAGATGGTTGCCCTCTATCTTCCAGCGGTTCTGAAGTGCATATTCCATGGGTCATTTCATTATCTGATCCATCAACATTCTTAGTTCATCGTTGGGCTCTGTTCCTTTGGAGAGTAGAAAGTTGAAATCTTTGTCTATGAGTAAGAAGGAGGGAACGTTTTTGAGACCGAAGGCTTTCTTCACCAAGTCGGGCTCATTGGCGTTTAGGAATATCATCTTATTCTTGAAATTGCTCTCTAAGGATTTGATTCGGTTGGTGTCGTCGAAAAGAAAGACGTTGATGACCTCCAAACGGTCTTTGTATTGGTCCTTGAAACGGGAAAGGACGGTCAAGTCCTTGTGCGTTTGGTCGATTCTGGAGTTGCAGAAGTTGATATAGAGGTATTTGCCCTTGTATTCGGAGAGCTTATGCGACTTCTCCTTGGTGTCCAATCCTTCCAAGTCGGGGGCAGGGGTGCCCACCATATTGATGGATGATTTTATGATTACGTGGGCGAGGAGCTCCCTATTGCTGTCGGAAAGGATGCCTCCGCCTAATTTCCTCATCATGTTTACGATCTTGCTCTTTTCGTATAAATCGTTGTTCGTCAAGTCGTAGAGGATTTTGATGCCGACTAATTCCTTTAGGTTGGAGTCGGTAAGGCCGTATTGGTTGCTGAGCAGGGCGAAATACATCTTCACGTTTTCCGTCTCGATGATTCTGTCGAATAGCGCACTGATCTCCTCTTCATCGTGTTTCTTGCGGACAAAGTCGTCGAAGAGATTGTTGAATAAATCCCAGAAGGCAGGATTGTGGATGTCCGCCCCCACTTTGTTGAATTGGGCGATGAGCGAATCTTGCTTGACTTTAGGGGCCAAAGAGAGCAGCAACAAGAATCGGTATTCTTTGTACTGAAACTGAAAATCGTCGTCTAAATCGATGAAAATTCGTCTTAAATCGGAGATGGAGGCTTGGACGGAATCGGTAGGAGCGCCGTAGGCCATGTGTTTCATGGTGTAGAAATCGAACGCATCCTCAAACTCCATCATTTGGTAGTTGAACTCGCCCTTTTTGAACTCTTTGGCTTGTAGCAAGTAGTCGGCAGGGGTGAAGTAAGGATCCAATTTCATCGGAAGATTTCGCTCTCGGTAAGCAGGGAGGGTGACTTCGTAGCTTTTGCCCGGTTGCAAATAGATAAAGCCGTTGCAGACATCCATGGGGATGAATGCTTCTGTCACATCGTTTATGTTAATGCGGAAAGCAAAATTTCCGACCGAGTCAACTTCCGTCTCTGCAAGAGTTTTCGTGTCGTCGATGATCCTGTCCGTGTAGGTCAAAAGGCTAAGCCTCTTCCCGGCGTAATCCTTTGCTGTGCCGAATAGTTTTGTCTCGGCGGCGTTTGCGTATAAAGTGCAGAGGATAAGGGCCAGGCACAAAATCATTCTCCTTTTCATTGAATCACATTTTTGTTATGATACAAATATAAGTCATTTTGTCAAAATTGTTTATAGGTGGATTGGAGAAAATGAAAATGAGGCGGCTCATTGGGAGGTGTAAGGCCTAATTAAGTGGGTTTGTCAGCCTCTGTTGATGTGGGCAGATAAGGGTTAAAATGAGGGAGACGAGGCTCTTGATTCATTTTACACGGTATGAAATATGCGTGAGACAAAAAAAATTGCGAAATTTGCACCTTCAAGTGGGACATAGGTCGGAAGGCCTTTCTCCCTATAGCTAAAATGGTTTTACGATGACATTCAAGTATGACGTTATTGTAGTGGGTGCGGGTCACGCTGGGTGCGAGGCTGCTGCCGCTGCTGCTAATTTAGGTTCAAAGACGGTGCTTATCACGATGGATATGCACAAAATTGCTCAGATGAGTTGCAACCCGGCGGTGGGTGGCATCGCAAAGGGGCAGATTGTCCGTGAGATAGACGCCTTGGGCGGTTTTTGCGGAATAGTGACGGATCTTACCGCCATCCAATTCCGTATGTTGAACCGTTCGAAGGGGCCTGCCATGTGGAGCCCCCGTTCGCAGGCCGATCGACAGAAGTTTAGCGAGAAATGGCGTAACGTCCTTGAAAACACGGAAAACCTGAGCATCTGGCAGGACTTCGCGACGGAGTTGGTGGTGAAGGATGGTGCTGTTACGGGTGTCAAGGTGGGCATGGGTGCTCTCTTCGAGGCGAAGTGCGTCGTGCTTACGGCCGGTACCTTCTTGAGCGGACTGATCCACTGTGGCCGTGTCCAAGTGCGCGGCGGACGAATTTCGGAGCCTGCTTCCTATGGATTGACTGAGCAACTGAACGAGTTGGGCATCCAAAGCGGTAGGATGAAGACGGGTACTCCGGTCCGAATAGATGGCCGTTCCATCGACTTTTCGGTGATGACGCAGCAGGACGGGGAGAACGATTTCCATAAGTTCTCCTATCTCGATTTCCAACCTCGTCCACTCCAACAACGTAGTTGCTTCATTACTTATACGAACGAGCAGACACATGATATATTGAGGAAGGGGTTGCCTGATTCTCCGCTCTATAATGGTCAGATTAAAAGTATAGGACCACGCTATTGTCCGAGCATCGAAACAAAGATTGTCACTTTCGCCGACAAGACTCAACATCAATTGTTTATTGAGCCGGAGGGGGAGACTACGCAGGAGTATTATCTGAATGGCTTCTCTTCTTCTTTGCCGATGGACATTCAGCTGAATGCCCTAAAAACCATCCGAGGCTTGGAGAACGTGCGGGTTTATCGACCAGGCTATGCCATTGAGTATGACTACTTTGACCCGACTCAGTTGAAGCACAATTTGGAGTCGAAGGTGGTGAAAAACCTCTTCTTTGCAGGACAGGTCAACGGTACGACGGGTTACGAGGAGGCTGGCGGACAAGGAATCATGGCGGGCATAAACGCCCACATCAATTGCCATGGCGGCGAGCCGTTTGTCTTGAACCGTGATGAGGCTTATATTGGCGTGCTTATTGACGATTTGGTGACGAAGGGAGTCGATGAGCCTTACCGTATGTTTACCTCCCGTGCCGAATATCGTATTTTGTTGAGGCAGGACGATGCTGATGCCCGCTTGACGGAGCGT
This sequence comes from Paludibacteraceae bacterium, assembly GCA_017553575.1. Classification (GTDB taxonomy): domain Bacteria; phylum Bacteroidota; class Bacteroidia; order Bacteroidales; family Paludibacteraceae; genus RGIG10190. Next base: position 8,007 of record JAFZKQ010000068.1, on the reverse strand, counting down.
TCCTACAAAATCGGTTTGGCACGCCAAGACCGAATGGATCTATATAAAGAAAAGTGCGATTCCATCGAAAGATTGGTACATTTTATCCAAAACTATTCGGTGAAGCCGGTCTATATCAACTCTTTCTTGGAGGCCAATGGTACGACGCCGCTCTCCGGAGGATGCAAATTGGTGGATTTGGTGAATCGTCCGCAACTCTCCATCGAGAGTTTGGCAACGGCAATTCCTGCGTTGAAATCGGAGATTTCTAAGATTTCGAATCGTCAGGGCGAGATTGTCGAGGCGGCAGAAATCCAGATTAAGTATCAGGGATATATTGAGCGTGAGACGATGATTGCGGAGAAGTTGCATCGCCTGGAGAACATAAAGATTCAAGGCAAATTTGACTACTCTACCCTCCATTCCATCTCAACGGAGGCTCGTCAAAAATTGGAGCGTATCAATCCTGAAACGATAGGGCAGGCAAGCCGTATTCCGGGCATCTCCCCAAGCGACATCAACATTCTGTTGGTGCTGATGGGACGGTGATTAATTAGGAATTAGGGTGGCCTTAGTGGTAACTGATTGTTTCGATTGGAGCTTTCGGGAACTATCGTCGCAAGGGTCTGAAAGTAGCCTGACTACATTCGCCATAGCTATCTCAATAGGGAATCACCCTCAGTTGCAACGGCCTGAAGGGCCAACCTCCACATAGCCCGGGGCAACGCCCTGGGTATGCATCCACAAACGTCCCGCGCCCCAACGGGGCAAAAGTTAGGATAGCTCACGTTAACCCACCGATCTGATATTTTTTCTACCTCATAGTTCAGTTCGGTGCCAATAATTAAGGAAAGAATTACATATTTTGTCTCTTTTTCGTGCGCATCTCAAAAAAAACAGTATTTTTGTCAAATGTATGGTACGTTCCTTTTTCTCCTCATTATTTAGGGTTGGACTGGTATGTTGAAAAAGGCACGGTATTTGCTTTGGGTTTCATTACATAGTGACGGATATTAACTTTAATATAATAATACATGAAAAAAATTTTTACGTTAATCGCCCTGGCGGTGGCTTGCCTACAGGGAAATGCCATGGATTATTCTAATCCTGCAAATAACGATTATGTTAGGGAATGGGGAAAATTGAAATTGGTTGGTAACCAATTGTCTTCCGAGTCTGGAGAACCTATCCAATTGAGAGGTTGGAGTACCCACGGTAAGAACTGGCAAGGTGGTTGCTTCGATGATAAAGGCGACTTCGAATTGATGAAGCAAAAAGGTGCTAACCTGGCTCGTATCGCAATGTACTTGAAAGAGGGTGGATACGAGGATATCAACTGGATGAAGCAGTGTATCGAGTGGACGAACAGCTTGGGTATGTACTGTATCGTTGACTGGCACATCCTTACGCCAGGAAACCCTAACGCAGGTGATTATAGCGGTGCTGAGAACTTCTTCCGTTCTATCTCTGGTTGGATTGTAGACAATAACTACAAGAACGTTATTTATGAGATTTGTAACGAGCCTAACATAGACGAGGAGGGTGACCCTTATCGTCCTGATGTATGGAAATGGGTTAAGAAATATGCGGATAAGATTCTCCCTGCTATCGCAGAGAAGGATAAGGACGCTGTTGTTGTCGTAGGTACTCCTCAATGGGATAAGGCTCTTTCTTGTCCAATGGAAGATCCTATCGATACTTACGGATTGAATGTAATGTATACGTTCCACCACTATACTTGTGACCAACAATTCTTCTTGGGTATCCTTTCAGGTGCTGCTGCATCTATCCCAGTATTCGTTACTGAGTGGGGTGTTTCAAAAGACGATGGTGGTGCTGACGGTCAAGTTTGTACGGGTGATGCTGACAAGATGTTGGCAGTTTGCAACGGTAAGAACCTTGGAAACCAAATCATCAGCTGGGCTAACTGGAGCTGGTCTGCTGACTCTCGTAGTTCTTCCGCTTTCTCCAGCTATCCTAACAGCATGAAGGAGTCTGGTCAATATGTTGAGTCTCAATTGAAGAAGGGTGACCAATTCCAAAAGTCAATCTCAACTCCTTACGAGGATCCTCAAGTTTTCGATGGCGAGAACGACCTTATCCTCGCTCTTGAGAAGTATGACAAGGGTGGCCATAACGAGGCTTACTACGATTTCGATAGGGAAGATTGGTGGAATTGTTCGGCTTGTAACGCTGGTGACCTTGGAGAGAATGGCGATAAATTCCGTCCAGGTGAGTATGTTGACTTGGGTTACACGGACAAGAGTGACAAGGATAACTGCTACAAGAACTTGGGTTATATCGTAAATGGTGAGTGGGTTAAGTATACAATCGACGTTAAGCACGCTGGCGTTTACGAATTTGAACTTTACGCTTGTAACCACATAGACAACAATATCATCGGTATCTCTGTAGATGGTGAGAACGCATTGGTGAACGATAAGGAGGGTACTGACGAGACAGTTAGAGCCTTCTATTTGGAACAAAGCAAAGGTGGTGTTGAAGATGGTGGATATGATGATTGGGGTTGGGTAAAACCAGTTGCTTCTCCTGAGGCTGATAGCAAATGGTCTAACACGAAGTTCTACATCAACTTCAAGAAGCCAGGTGAGCAAGTGCTTGGTTTGGCATTCTTGACTTCCAACTCTGGTTTGGGTGCTCTTAAGTTGATCGGTATTGATAGAACAGGCAATGCAAACGTTCCTGCTGAGGCAGTTTCTGTATGGCCTAACCCAGCAAACGGTTCATTCAACGTTTCTGTTGCTGAGACTTCTGAAGTGAAGGTTGCAAATGCACAAGGTGCTGTGGTTTACCTCCAAGAGGTAGAAGGAAATGCTACTGTAAACTTGCAAGCTGCTCCTGGCGTTTACTTCATCACTGTTTCTAACAACAGCGGTGTTGTTACTAAGAAGTTGATTGTAAAGTAATCAGAACCTAAAAATAACAAAGTACAGCCAAAATCGGGTAACCGGTTTTGGCTGCTTACGTAAAGATTGTTTAAAATAAAACACTTTTTGGGGCATAAAATCATTTGTTTTTCTGTGTCCATGGAGCCGTGAAGAGTTTTCTCTCTTATAGCCCATTTGGATGGTTCCTTAAAATGATATTGAACCCTAATTCTCAAATTGTTAATCAAATGAAACGAATTTTATCATCTCTTTTTTCCTTGTCGATGTCTGTAGCGGCATTTGCGGGGCTCTCCTACGATAATGCCTACTGGATTATCAAGGACGGAAGAATATCGGAAGGAATCAATTATGTTCCTTATTCTGATTTGGAAAATAAGGTTCCGTCTGAATTGGCGGATACGACGGTCGATGGTGAGCCTGTTGTCGTATATCGGCAGTTAAGTGGGAGTTTCTTGGATGTGAGGTTGTCTCTTGAGACTCCATTGGATTTCTCCAAGAATTATGTGATGGTTCTTGAATATAAGATTCCTGCCAGCCACGCAGATACGCTTCTTATGCATGGTGAGCGTCTTGCTCATAAGCCTTTGTTTATCTTCGGTTTTGTCCCTACGGCTACTAAGGCGGACTTGGATCGAAACGCACCTCATAGCGATGTGGCTGTCTATGTCGATGGAAAGTGGGGAAAGACGGACGAGTGGGAGACTAGCGTTCAATATATGTATGTGCCTGAGCGTATTACGACGGCAGAGGCTATGTTCTTTACATACGCTCGTGAATACATCGCAGGTGACATGACGGAGTTCCCTTACATCAAGAATATGGCAATCGTTGCCCTTGACCAAGAGAAACCATTCTATGCAGAGAATTTCGACGGCTACGGATTGGGTGAGTTCTATGACGAGAAGATTGCCCTTAAACCAAAGAAAGGTACGCGAATTTTCAATGGTGGTGTAAGCCCTGTCATCTCGGATGCTGATGTGGAATATGCATCCGACCAAGGCCGTCCAAGCTTGGTGGCTTTCCGTGACTTCATTCCAGATAGCCTTCGTGGCCAAGATGGTTCAGGTTACTATGATTGCGAGATCCAACATGGCTTGCAGATAGAGACGGACAGGCAGGATTCTGTCGTATTCCCTGGTATCGCTATTCCTGAGGGCTGCTCAAAATTCTACTCTTCTATGTTGATTAAGAAGCATAAGAACGAGAAGGGCTTGTGGCCTGACGCTGATTATTCCGAAGTGAAGGATTTGGATGTGCCAATCAAGTTGAAGTTCAGCACGGGCGAAATCGTGGATATCGCTGACGATCGAATCACATTGCAATGGACGAAGTTCAAGAGCACGGTTGACGTGCCTGCAGGTGCTACTTCCATGGATTTGATTTTCTATCCTTCTAAGATGGGTTACTTGGTGGATGAGATTCTCTTCTCTGCTGCTGAGTTTACCAATGTTAAGGATTTCATGGCACAAAATCATGCTTTCGAGGTAGAGGCTTATGTGGATGACAATGGCGAAATCGTTGTCTTGAATGGCGATTTGCAAGCTATCTACAATTTGAACGGTCGTATCGCTTCTGAAGGCGATAAGATTGTTGTTATCCTTGTGAAGAATGCTGAGGGTCAATTCTCTTCAAAACTTATGTTGAGAAAGTAATTCCTCATAGGAAGATATTAAAACGGCATTGCAGATGATTCTGCAATGCCGTTTTTTTCGGTTGATAGTAGAACAAGGCATGCCTTGTCTCTACATTTGGCTTAACACGACCGATTTGTCAAAGAAGGATTGGTAGGCGTTGAGAATCTCTAAGATCTCTCCCCATTGGGCAGTCGGAAACTCCACGTTGTTGATCTTCCAATCTACCGTTATTGTCAGTTTCCCCTCTTTCACTTCTGAGCTGGATAGGAAAGCGCCGCAATCATTGCTGACCTTGCTCGTGAGGAGCTCTGCGTTTTCTACCTTGTAGCCATTCGGTATTTCCAGACTGATCTTGTAAACGTCTTGGAACGTGCTGGTTTGGACAATATTGGCGGTCCTCTTCTTTTTTAGGGTGGAGAAGTTCAAATCTTTTAGAAGATGTCCCACGCTGATGATTTTGCATCTTGAGGTGGTTCTGACTAGCTCATCCACTTTCGCCGTTGAGGTGTAGGAAAATGCCGGTGAATCCGGGAATAATCCGTAGTTGTTTATTTTGTAGTAAGTTATCTTTTCTACGTTGTTGAAATACTTGCTTGCCTCTTCCTGAAATGCTTTTTTCTGGAGGAGGGGCTCCTGCTCAAAGTAGGCGAGGTATCGCTTGATGTCAGGTTGCGACATTTTCCTCCTTTTCGCCTCCTGTTCAAAGGAGTTTGAAATTCGGAAGTGAGCACGCATGATGGAGTCGTATTGGGAGATGCAACCCAACTCGTCCCTGCTGGACTTCTTTTCGGAGTCGATAATGGAGACTGTACGGTCGATTTTCAGTGCATTGACATCCGTGCTGTCGAATGTCGCGTTGATGATGTATTCAGAACGGTTCTTTTCGGCGGGAGTGACAGGGACGTTCTTCTTGTCAGTTTGTCGAAGTCCTTGCAGCTTTTGTATTTGAGTGCTTTCTTCTGTGCGTCAAAGAAGACGCCTTCCATGCCTTCGTAGAAAGAGGGCTGGTCTATGGCACAAGATAGGCTGTAGTAATTAGGGTAATAGCGGCTCCCGTCTCCGAGTTCCATCATGTGGCAGTAGCCTTCGTCGAAGAGTCGGTCCCTCCATTCGCCTGCATATCGGTGGTTTACGATACCATACGAGCGTGTCAGTTTAAAGTCGGTGGTCAGATTGGAGAAATAGATCCAGAAAGTGCCCGATTTAAAAGGAATGCCGAGCGTCTTACTGCTCATGCACAGATAGTTATAGATCTTCCGCCTTCTGCTTTTCGGTCATATTAGGGTGTTGTGAAAAGTATCTTTTCAGGGAAGACCTAATGTCAACATAGAGTTTCTTATAGGGGTATCCCGGGATGAGTTTGGAGTGGTATAGGGCATATTCATTGAAAATATTGTCAATCTGTATCTTGGATGCTCTGGGAGTCATGCGGTTAATGGATTGATACCCGTGGAGAATCTTCTCGCAGGTGGAAGTATAGACATAATAGTTGATTTTTAGGGTTGGTCGTTCCCTGTAAGAGGCCTCGAAAGCTTCTTTCTCCCATTTCGCTATGTCCGTCAGTTGAAAATCTAGGCGTGCGTTGCTATTGTCCACTACGGTTTCTTTGGCTTTGATGGAGTCGGGAAGCCAATACCAAGATTGACACATGGAGGGTTGAGAGACCTCTCCGTGGAAGCGGTATTTTTGGATGGGAGCAATGTCGTTGAGCGTGAATTCGAATTGTTCATAGAGCTCCGGCACCACTTCTTGGTAGATGAAATAGTCCACAATGTCTCCTTTCTGCAGATTGGGAACCGCAATTTTTGACACGTCGTTTTGAGTGTTCTTTTTCTTCAGGTTGGTGCTGACTTTAATGTAATCGTTCGGGTTTAGTTCCACAAGCGTGCCATCTTGTTTGTGTATGCGGATACCAACGACGCTTTTCTGCGATTTGGAGTAGTTCTTGTAGGTTATTTCGGAGATGGCTTTGATGGAGCTATTATCGTTTATCTTCATTAAGTAGCGATAGAGTTTTTTGACTCTTTTGGGCGAAGAGTTGGCCAGGGTGATTACCTTATAATCTCCGATGAATTCGTCGTATCTTGCGATAATGACCATGGGCTCGTTTTTGTATTTCTCATCCACCGAAAAGTCGTTGAATTCAGGCATGTCGGTTCTTGCCCATATTTCGTTGATTATCTTTTCCTCGTTGAGGGGACGCCTTTTTGCATGGGCAGAAAGGACGAATGCCAAAGCGGCTATGATTGCAATATATTTTCTCATCTTTTTCTATTGTTTCTGTTGTGCTTCTCTTATTTTCCTAATGTTACCATCTCCATGTAAGCGGATTTCAGTTGCTCCAAATCCTTGCCCCATTCATCGAACTCTTTTACGGGAATGTTCGTCTCTTTGAGGGTTATGGACCTGAAATAGGTGAGGGTGTTCCCCTTTTGTTTATATGTTATTTCGAATTTGTACCGCTCCTTGTCTATGGACAAGTTTTTGGGTAGGTATGTGACCTTATACCCGCTTGGAATCTCCAGTTCGCAAGTATAGACATCTACCGCTTTGTAAAGAAACTCGAAATCTGTTTCGCGTTTTTGGGTCACCAAAGACATGAGCGTATGTTTGATGTCCATGGAGATGTAATATTTCTTGTCGGTCTTGGTGAAGGGCTCCGTCATGACAAAAGGGTACTCTACTACCGTTTGAGGGGAGGAAGGCAGAATGCCCGTGATTTTTACTTGGTCGTTTTCTACCGGAACTCCTTTGTATCTCTTCTTTCGAAGGGATTCCACAACGTCGGAAAAATCATCGTCGAAATAGCTTAGGAATGTTATTTTGTCCTCTCCCTTCAGTATGTTTTTAAAGGTGCCTTCCAATCCTTTCTCTGTGATTTTCATGGAGATATGTATGCTGTCTAAGTTGTCGTGCGGACGAATATTTGGCACATGGGTCAGGAGACCTTTGTATCCATTCTCAAGTAGGACGGGGCGACCGGCGATAGAGCTTGGGTATTCTTTCATGGCGGCATACTCGCAGGTGGCATCTAAGTAGATGGTATCTGTCTTGAGGATGGCGGCGCAGATGGCGTGGTTATCCACCGCTAAAGAGGGGATGCTGTAGTCGTAGGGGAGATCGTTTGTTCCCAGCCAGACCATTCGTCCGTCGATGCCCTCACATTTCAACATGGATCGCAGTAGGTTGGCCATGCCCTTACAGTCTCCGTATTTGTTGTCCATCACTTTGCTGGCAACTTGAGGTTTAAAGCCTTCTATGCCGTTCTCTATGGCGATGTAACGGATATTCTTCTGTACCCATTGGTAGATAGCTGCCACTTTCTCGTAGTCGTCTTTGCATCCGGCCACGATTTTCTTCGTCTCTGCACATAGATTGGCCAGATTGTCGTCCTTGTCGTTGGATTGCCTCAGGAGGTTGTTATACCATAGGTATTGGTCCTGGATTGTGGCAAAAAGTGTGAGTTTCCCCTTCTCGGGAAGCGT
>JAFZKQ010000067.1 GCA_017553575.1 Paludibacteraceae bacterium | reverse complement strand
TAATACAAAGAGGGCATAGATAACTCCACTTGTTAAAAGCAAGGAGGCGATGAAAAAAATAATGCTTTTTAAAAACCGTTTACTGTCGGTATTCCTCTTCCTATAAAAACGGACTGCACCTGTCGCTACTATAGCAATGGGGATAATAAGCAATAGAATGGCATATTTGTAAAACAACATTAAACTTGGCAAGAATCCTGCCATTATAACTAATATCGCTACGATTGAATATTTGAGAATCCCTTTAAGCATAGAATCTTTGTTTATACGAAAATAACTAAGGTGTTACATCCTCTTGTTTGAGTATGCGGTTGATTCTTGGTTGGATAGCCCCAATCCCTATTAGTAAGTATCCTAATAGGATATTTATGATAATTATTTCGTTTTGTCGTTTGTTGCAAAAATAAACAATAAAATTTCGCATGGCAAAATCTTATTTTGTTTTTTAAACAACAAAGTTTATACCTTGTCGGTAATATGGAAACTATCAGAAGGAAGGCTCTTCCACGATAGAGGCGTGGAGTTGATCAAAGAGGAGAGCTCGTTTGAGTGGGATGACCAGACGTTGAAAAGGTATAGCGGTCTTGAAACGCAATATTGGTATGGCGAAAATTTCTTATCGTTTGGTCTATTGAAGATTAAGGATGAAGAGGGAGCGACGTATATTCGGCATCAGCAAGATATCGTTTGGGGAGAAATAATTCACTTTTAACAATTTTGATGGGCAAGAGTTTTGAACTTCTTGTTCCTTTTTTATATCTTTGAGGTCTAAATCTCTAATTTCTACGCTTATGAATAAGATACTTAGCCTGCTAATAGGCCTTTTTTTCTTCCATCTATCCTCTTTGATGGCTGTCGAAAACGAAGAGTTGGTCACATGGGAAACTCAGAAGCTAAAGGGGAAAGTCCGTTCTGTGGAGTATGTTGCTCGAATCGTGAATGGTTGTAAAGCCAAGGAGGACACTCTCACGACGAAGTTCTATTTCAATGAGGATGGAACGTGCTCTTTGCATGAGGAGACGGAAGTCTCATGGAGTCAGGGCGAGCGGGAGGTGAAACACACCATTGCCAATTATCTTTATAAGAAAGGTCGCTTGATCGAGGAATTGGAAACTAGTGAGGACTCTCGTTCTGATGAGAATAAATTTAGGTATAAGTATGTTTTCATATATGACAAGAGGGGGCATTTGAAAAGGGCGGATTGTCTTTGCCAAAGTAGAGATGGAGAGTCGACTACGAGGTATGATTACGAGACCGACAAATCGGGAAAGATTATACATCAAGTCATTACGATGCCTGGCGCTCCTGTAACAGGAGAGAAGGGCCATACCGCTAATTGTTATTATCGGGGGGATTTGTCCTACCATTATAATGAGACAGGACTCTTGGCGGATATGGAAGATTCGCATTTAAAAACATCGTATGCCTATGATCAGGCAGGACATTTGATGAACACTGTCAGCATAGAGGAGGGGGATACAACGAATATTTCTTATCAGTACGATCAACAGGGGAATGTGGTGCAAGAGGAGGAGGTCGGATCTTATGCGCACTCAAAACTAGCCTTGACATCGATGATGGACAATAATCCGCATCGTGGTGAGGCACATCGAAAAATTCATGCGGGTCATCTCCTTCATAATCAGTTTGCTGATGATTTTGTTGAGGCTTGCGCCACCGTGGGCGACAATGAAAACCACCTGTTGAACAAGATGGCCTACCAATATGATGAACATGAGAATTGGATTACAAAGGTGGAGGTCGATTGTAATGTCTTGACCTACAAGTACACAGTAGCCAGAATCGTTTATTATTGATGTAACTCTGATTACATAGTTAGTCCAGAATGGACGCAAGAAAACAGGCAGGGGTGAAAACCCCTGTTTGTGTATATGGACGTTTGGAATGGAACCCGACGGAGAGAATTGTATTCGCCCATTTGGGAAATGTGCTAATGTTCAGTAGCGTAATGGCCTATTGCCTAGAATGAATGACATGTCAAAGGCAGTGTCTTGAATTCATGAAGCACAAAAATGTTAGTCTATTACAAATAAAACATGTTTTAGGTAGTTATGGATCGTAAAAAATGCTATTTTTGAAATTCATATACAAAAAATGGTATTTTATGTTGGTGGATTTTTCAGTTGAAAATTTTCTCTCCTTTAAAGATCGACAAACCCTATCGTTTGAACCCGATGTGAAAGTTAAAGGACTGGAAGACTATTATCTCATATCTGTTCGTGACAAGGATTCCCAAAAGAAGCAGCTTCAATTGTTGAAGATTGGAATGATATATGGGGCAAACGCCTCAGGAAAATCTAATCTTCTGAAAGCGTTGGACCATATGAGATCCATCGCATTAAGGACCCAAACCGAAAAAAATATCCAATTGAAATTTATCCCGTTCGGGATGGATAATTCAGGGAAATCGGCAATGGAAGTGAACTTTATTTCCGAACAGACCAAATACAACTATAAGGTTGAGTTCAACACTAATATGATTGTATACGAAGAACTGAATGAATATCCATTTCTGACGGCAAGAAAAAGTAAAAATGTTTATAAACGCACAACTGATAAAGAGAAACGACTTCCGAACATTGTATTCGATAAAGGACAAAAGGTTGATTCGATGACGCAGAGACAATTAAGCATTGTTACATTGTCGAACGAGACTGTGCTTGCTGGTTTCTCGAAAATCAGTGCGGACATACCTGCACTAAGGAACTCTTGCGATTGGTTCAGCTATAAAATAGATAAACTACTGCCACCACAAACCCCGCTACATATGATTGCGGCGTATTATATTGATAATAATTTGATTAAGTCTCAATCGATGGTGAGCGCTTTAAAACGAGCGGACTTCAACATCTCTGACATATCAATTGACAAAAAAGGGTCAGCGAAAGAATATATGCAAGATGTGTTGGAGTCATATGTCGAAGGACATAAGTTGACAATAAATCTGGAAGGAGAGTACTTTGATAACAACAGTAAAATTCCTAAAATAATTATTAGACATAAAACGGACCAGACTGAGTTTGTTTTACCGGACAGCCTTGAATCGGAAGGGACAATGCGTTATTTTGAACTAATGGGAATACTATTGCATCTGTCTGATTCCGATGGACAGTTCATGATGATAGATGAGTTGGGTATGGCACTACATCCTGAATTATATGATTCATTTATAATATCGTTTCTAAAAAACGTCAAAAATTCACAATTGTTGTTTACAACCCACAATCGGGAATTCTTGCAAAAGAAACAGATACTTCGCAAAGATGCCTTGTGGATAGCGAATAAACGAAGTGATGGCTCTACTGAAATGTATTCCTTCGCTGATTTCAATAGCTCTGTAATCAGAGATACGACCAGTATTTATAATGCTTATAGCATTGGTAAATTAGGCGGCGTACCTAGGAATTCTGATGATTTAATGCTTTATATTGAGAAATAATGGCTCGTAGAAAAATAAAAATAGAACCACAACCAGCAGGCTTTGTTCTGATTGCTGATGGCGAAACTGAGCAGTGGTATATCGAGTTGATGAAAAAGCATTATAATATAAGGGTTAAACTTCAGCCAGAATTGTCGTGTCATTCGATAGAAATGCAGTACGAGTTGGTGGAAGAATCGATAGAGAAGGGCTATGACCATGTTTTTTGGATCATTGACTTCGATAGCATTCAAAAGGAGAACAATGAGGCGAAGAATAAAGGTCGTGTCTTGCAAAAATTTAAGGATGTATATCTTTCGGCTATAGGCAAAACAGAAAAAGACTCGAAATGGAAGGGACGGTTGACAATAATAGTCAATAATCCGTGTCTTGAGTATTGGTTCTATTTACATCAGCATCCAGAATCGAATAGATATTTCGCGCAATACGAAACTGACTTGCTTCCAGCCCTACGAAAATTTGATGTCGGAGGAGGATTGTTTGACAAGTACAACAAAAGTAAACAGAATTATTTGGGCAATCCGAATCTCTTTGAAAGATTGTTGCCACATTTGAAAAATATTGATTTTCAGAGGCTACGGCAATTCGATTTTGATACTTGCGAAACAGAAGGCGTTTCGGAAATGTACAAACTATTTCGAGTTTTAGGTATTGATGAGAGGACGAAATAACTTAGCCCTGTGGAAATTGAGAATTAAGAGTTCCGCGATTGTCAGAGAATGATGAAGACGTTTGGAATGGAACCCGACGGGGTGCGCCCCTACGTTCCACGTTGTTTTTTCGGCCTAAAATGCGTTGTCAGCGCGTTTAGACCCGTTCCCCTATGAAGTTATCCTTTTCCCGAAAAGTAGAGCGTAATAGGCCTAAAAAGCCGTTCAAGTCCAGAATGGACGATAGAAAATAGGCAGGGGTGAACCCCCCTGTTTGTGTATATGTGCGTTTGGAACAGAACCCCGAAAGGGTGCAACCCCCTATATTCTACATTGCCTTCCGAATCAAATCACATTCTCCGCACGGCTTCACCTCCGTCCACAAAAAAAGGCAAGTGAAAAACTTGCCTTTAGAAAACCATAAACCTTACATCTATTGTATTATACAGAGGTTTCACAACCATGATGCAAAGTTCTGTCTTTTTTTTGAAAAAAACAAGTCTTTCGTATAGTTTAACGCTTCTTACGTTTAAAAAATCATTGTTTTTTAAAAAATACATGAGGCTGTAACGAATTTTGGGCTGAGGAAGGGACGAAAAAATCAAAAATCCCTCGAAATCAACAGGTAGGAGACCGCCATATACAATTCAAGCGGGTATCCCGCATCGGCATACCCGCTCCTTGTTGATAGGGGAAATGGTCATTTCTTTATGAATTTAATCTCTTCGTTTGTTCCTGGCAAGATCGCAATGTACACTTTGCCGATCTGTAATTCGTTTACGCCCAATTGGTGCCCCTCCATGTCGAAGAACTGAGTTCCTTTGATCGATTCCACCTCTTTGTAGGCGTACTCATCTTGGATGCCTGTGGCGTTCTGTTTCTCAAACTTCAGCCAATCGATGTTCACGTAGTTCCCTACGATTTGGATTTTCAGGATATGGTCACCTTTCTCCAATTGGGCACTCGCTACGGGAATCTCTTCGTAAACACTCCAATCCTCGCTGGTCTGTGGGATGGTGTACTCTTCTGTGATTTTCTTATCGTCGATGAAAAGGTCGAATCCATCCAAGGCTCCGCCGTTCGAAATGTTGGCGGAGATGTTGTACTTGTCCGTCTCTTCTACATGGACGGTATATTCCAGCCACTCTCCTTTTTCGGTGTATCCGATGGCATAGCCTTCGCCCGCCTTTACCACATCGACGCCCTCATTTGTGCGGAAATTTCCGTCGCCTCTGTTCTCCTCCTCGTTGTCGTAGTAGGAGAAGCCTTGGCCGGCCTCGTCGTAGTTCTCGGCCTCAACGAAGCCCGGAATGGAGGCAACAATGTTCTTGTATGGGTTCTGTGGTACATTTGTTGGCGTGATGTAGATACGGTAGCCGTACAACTCGCTTTCGATCCTCACAGGGACGGTGAGGGAGCCTCCATTAACGGACATGTTGGTCTCCGAAACCAATTCTGTGGAGTTGACTGGCGTGTTGATGCTCTTCCAAGTGACACGCTCGATTCTCACGTTCACATCGCCGCTTAAGAAATCTGGCATCTTTTGGAAGACGACATCCACGTTTCCTACGGATTTTCCGCCCAAGACCAAGCTAGCGCAATGGTGTTTCTTGTCTACGGAAGCGAAGCCGTCCACCCCGTCGCTGTAGTCGTTAGGAGGCGTGACTTTGGCCATATAGCCAGCCATGTCGCCATACCATTTGTAGAGCCACCAGCCGCCGCCTTTTTGTCCGTCGTCGGTGAGCAAACTGCCCAAACGTCCTGGATGGGGAACGTGCCACCAAGAGATGGTTGCGCTCTCTACATTGTAACGCTCGAATTTTGCGATGAAAGGCACGGAGTAGCCGGGACATCCTTCGTATTTTTGCATTTCCGAATCGGAACCGGCGCAATACTCGTTGATGCAGTAAGGGCGTTCTTCAATGCCCAATTCGGCTTGAAGTTTGCGTATGTCGGCCACTGCGCCGGCAAAACCGCCACTTCCCCATTGGTGCCAGCAGATAAGGTCTGGCAAGCAGTTGTTCGCTTTACAGAAGGAGAGGAACGTTTTCATCCTATCCCTATGGTAGTAGGCGATACCAGGACCGACGATTTTCGTCTCCGGATCTAGTTTGCGCAGGAGCTCGTAGGTCGGTTTCCAAACCGTGGTGAGGATGTCACCGTTTTTGGTGTCCCATGTTCCGTCGGGCTCGTTCCAGATCACATAGCTGTGGATGTTGTCTATGCCGGATTCTTTTTTCTTGCGTACATAACCTTCCACGGCTGCCAACCATTTTTGTTGTCCTGGCCATTGATAAGGCCAATAGGGTAGGAGGTCGGCAAATGTGATTTGCACTTGGGCGGTCGTCCCTTTGAGGCGCTCGGCCACGATGAAGCCGTCACCGAAATTGTGTTGGTTCCCGTTCTTGCCTTCTGGCGGTTGACAGAACATATGAGGCTTTAGAGGTGCTACTAATGAATTGATATCCGCTGGTTCCGTTTCGGTCATTCCATAAAGAGCACCAGAAGCGCAATGCGTCACAGGCCGGATGCTGTCCGTCAAATCTACTTTCAATGTCTCGGCCGCTTGGGAATTCATGATGCTGCAGCCGCATAATGCGAAAGCAATAATGTTTTTCCTTGCTGAATTAATCATGGCGTTTTGTTTTTTTGGGTTTGAAACGAAAGTATAAAATGACAGGCATTCAAGTCTATGACAAAGATGCCAATTGTCGGTAATATTGGGTTGCGCAGATGTCTTATTCGGTCATAAACCGCTGTTTTGATGACTTTTCGGTCAAAATTGGAGCTGCGTACGTTTTTTTACCGTGTTTTTTTAGCTCCAGAAACGTTTTTTTCTAAAACAGCAGAACCATCTTTTTGTGCTTCTCGACTTTGAATTTTTCCCTCGCTTTTTCCAAGAAAGTGGTGAATTCTTGGCTCTTCAGGATGGCCTCGTAGCAATTTCCCCAACACTGTCCTGCGATGTTCTCTTGGGCATTTCCGTCTAAGAAGAAGTCCCAAGGGATATCAAAGCTTACGACGCCTCCGCCGACGCTTCCTGCCGAACTGCCTTGGCAACGCTCGTCTTGGTATACTTCGGTGGAGTCTACATGGAATTTCAGCGTGATCAGGTCGTTCCCCCTCTCGAAATAGTCGCCCACGCAAGCCAACTCAATGTCGGAGTGTAAAAACCTCAGTTTGTATTTGCGTGCGAACTCTTCGGCGTAGGAGTCGAATGGGCCACGTATCAGCACCTTGTTCTTGTGGAGAATCTCCTCGAACTTCGGACTGACACCGATGGATTTTACCGATGGAGCTATTCGGAGTTCCACCAAATGGGGCATCTGGTCGAAGAAGCCCTCTTCTACGGTCTCTATCTCGTCCTCAAGTTCGAAGACGAGATCCTTTTCCTTGAATCGATTGTCGTTGGAGTAGGTGTCGGCGGCAATCACTTTTTCTCCATAGGCCTTTAAACCAAAGCTCCATCCTGAAATGATAATGCTCATAATGGTATCGTTATTTGGAAATTTTTTCTTGTCACTTATAACGAAGTTAGCGAATTTTCTCCAAAAAACCACGAAGAAGAGTTTTATTTTAGAAAGAAGGGAGACGGAATTTTCATTTGACTTCTCTTGTATAGAAGGGAATGAGGTAGAAGGGAGTTTCGTATCAGCTATTTACCTGCACGTCTTTGGCTGGGAACCACCCCTAATGCAGGCGATACGAAGGCTTCCAGCCTATGGGACAAGTGTATCTAACACCTTAAAGATTCTCCAATGGCGATTTGGAATTAAATTTAAACTGCATTTTAAAAATTTGCGTAGTTCATGATTTTTCTCTAACTTCCTCGTTGAATATAAATTCGGCTGATTTTTTATTTATGGCAAGTGGTAAAAGTATATGCAAGACGCTAAAATCTATTCGCAAGCAAATTGCCGACTCGAATGGAATCGCCTATACACCTTCTGAATGCACTTTTTCTGGAGAATGTACGGGTACGTGTCCGAATTGTGAGCGTGAACGTCAGTATCTGGAGCGTCAGTTGTCCTCTAAATTGCAGGCGGGCAAGGCTCTGAAGATTGTCGGCATTGCCGCGGGACTCTCAGCTATGGTGGCTTGTCAGGAGGCGCAGGGACAGAATGCGGAGGATACTGTTTCTCGTCAAGAATTTCGCTGGGATATTTATCCGTTCCATTTCAACGGGAATTTGCGCCCTGAGGATGAAGCCCAATGGACGGAGATGGCAGAGTTTATCTCGGAGTTCCCCAACGATACTTTCTTGGTGGTGGGGCATACGGAAGAACGACAGAGCGACGGTGATTTCAAATTCGCTGACGAATATAAGTTGAAGTTGTCGGAAAAGCGGGCGGAGTATATCCGTTCGAATTTGGTGAATCGGGGCGTTGATTCCACGAAGATCAAGAGTGTCGGCTGTGGGGCGAAAGAACCGGTGATACCGAATGCGAAAGACGATGGGGAGCATGAACAAAATGTTCGAGCCACGTTGGAATTCTATTCTGCAGAGCGACTCAAGGAGATTCAAGATAAGACTCGTATCCGAAAATTGAAAAAATAGTGAACCATGAAAGCAGGCAAGCATACATGTGAAGTATTAAAGTCGATTCGCAAGCAGATAGCCGACTCGAACGGAATCGCCTATACACCCTCCGAATGTACTTTCTCAGGCGAGTGTACGGGCACATGTCCTAATTGCGAGCGCGAGCGTCAATATTTGGAGCGTCAGCTCTCCCTGAAGGTAAATACAGGAAAGATGCTGAAAATCATCGGTGTGGCGGCGGGCCTCACCTCCATGGTGGCATGCCAAGAGGTTAAGGCTCAGGATTCGCAGGCGAATGAGAATCCGCAAGCGTTCAAGTGGGATTTCTATGGTTTTGATTTTGGTCAGATTCCCCCTACCTATAGGGTTCAGTGGGAAGAGATGGCAGAATTCATCTCGGAGTTTCCCGAAGATACTTTCTTGGTGGTGGGGCATACGGATATGCGTGGCAATGCGAAGTACAATTTAAAATTGTCGGAAAAGCGGGCAGAGTATCTCTCTCAGGAATTGATAAGGCGAGGCATTGACTCCACGCGAATCAAGTCGGTCGGTTGTGGAATGTATGATCCTGTAGAACCTAATGCCCAAGATGAGGCGGAACACGAAAGGAACCGTCGTGTGTCGTTGGAGTTCTACTCGCCTGAGCGTCTTCAGGAGATTGAAAAGATTATTAAGAAAAAAGGTAAAAAGTAGGGGCTTATGAAAGCAGGCAAACATACATGTGAAGTTTTGAAGTCGATTCGCAAACAGATAGCCGACTCGAACGGAATCGCCTATACGCCCTCCGAATGTACGTTCTCAGGCGAGTGTACGGGCACGTGCCCCAATTGCGAGCGTGAGCGTCAATATCTGGAGCGTCAGCTCTCCCTAAAGGCGAACGCAGGAAAGATGCTGAAAATCATTGGTGTGGCGGCGGGCCTCACCTCCATGGTGGCATGCCAAGAGGTTAAGGCTCAGGATTCGCAGGCGAATGAGAATCCGCAAGCGTTCAAGTGGGATTTCTATGAATTTGGTATGGGATATATGCCAGGTCCACCAGAATATCTTGTGGCTCAATGGCAAGAGATGGCGGAGTTTATTTCGGAGTTCCCCAATGATACTTTCCTGGTGGTAGGGCATTCGGATTCACGAGGCGGTGAACGATACAGTTTGAAGTTGTCGGAAAAGCGGGCGGAGTATATCCGTTCGATTTTGGTGAATCGGGGCGTTGATCCCACGAAAATCAAGAGTGTCGCTTGTGGGGCGAAAGAGCCGGTGATACCGAATGCGAAGGACGATGTGGAGCATAAACAGAATGCTCGGGCCACGTTGGAATTCTATTCTGCAGAGCGACTCAAGGAGATTCAAGATAAAACTCGTATCCGAGAATCAAAAAAAAAAATGAACCATGAAAGCAGGCAAACATACATGTGAAGTGTTGAAGTCGATCCGCAAACAGATAGCCGACTCGAACGGAATCGCCTATACGCCCTCCGAATGTACATTTTCGGGCGAGTGTACGGGTACGTGCCCTAATTGCGAGCGCGAGCGTCAATATTTGGAGCGTCAGCTCTCCCTGAAGGTAAATACAGGAAAGATGCTGAAAATCATCGGTGTGGCGGCAGGCCTCACCTCCATGGTGGCGTGCCAAGAGGTCAAGGCTCAGGATTCGCAGGCAAATGAAAATCCGCAAGCGTTCAAGTGGGATTTTTATGACATGTCTATGGGACACATGCCAGGGCCACCAGACTATTATGAGACTCAATTGCGAGAGATGGTGGAGTTTATCTCGGAGTTTCCCGAAGATATTTTCCAAGTGGTAGGGCATACGGATTCACGAGGCAGTGAACAATTCAATTTGAAGTTGTCGCAAAAGTTTGCGGACCATCTTCTTGGCGCTTTGATTGCCAGGGGCGTTGATCCTTCAAGAATCATAGCGTTTGGTAAAGGAGAGTCTGATCCTGTACTGCCCGATGCCAAAGAAGAGTTTGAGCATGCGGTGAATCGGCGTTGCACGTTGGAGTTCTTAGTGCTTGAGGAGGATTCTATTTATGAGAATGGACAGGTGGATGAACCTCCCCAATTCCCTGGAGGTGCTGAGGCTTTGGAATTATTCTTAAGAAATAATGTGCGTTATCCAGCAGACTTTGAAGGTTGCATTAAAGGGAGAGTGAATGTCTCTTTTGTTGTAGAGAAGGATGGCTCTATTTCGAATGTGGAAGTTTTGAGGGGGCTTCATTCTTTGGTGGATGCAGAGGCGGTGCGTGTGATTAAGGCAATGCCTAAATGGATTCCTGCGAAGCATAAGGGACGGGTCGTCAGGTGTCGTTCTGTAGTTCCTGTTCTCTTTAGATTATATTGAAGCAGAAGACAAAATAGAAGTTCTATTCGCTCGAGCGCCAAGAAGATTAAGAAGAAAAAGTAAAAATAGTGAACCATGAAAACTGGTAAACATACATGTGAAGTTTTGAAGTCGATCCGCAAACAGATAGCCGACTCGAACGGAATCGCCTATACGCCCTCCGAATGTACGTTCTCAGGCGAGTGTACGGGCACATGCCCCAATTGTGAGCGTGAACGTCAATATTTGGAGCGTCAGCTCTCCCTGAAGGCGAAGGCTGGGAAAATGCTGAAAATCATCGGTGTGGCAGCGGGCCTCACCTCTATGGTGGCGTGCCAAGAGGTCAAGGCTCAGGATTCGTCGGCGAATGAAAATCCGCAAGCCTTCAAGTGGGATTTCTATGGTTTTTGGATGGGTATGGTAGGTCCACCAGACTTTGTTGAGGCTCAAATGCAAGAGGCGGCGGAGTTCGTTTCGGAGTTTCCCAACGATACTTTCATGGTACTGGGGCATACGGATCCACGAGGCAGTGAACAATTCAATTTGAAGGTGTCGCAAAAGTATGCGGACTATCTTCGTAGCGCTTTGATTGCCAAGGGCGTTGATCCTGCAAAAATCATAGCGGTTGGTTGTGGAGGGTCTGATCCTGTACTGCCCGATGCCAAAGAAGAGTTTGAGTATGCTGTGAATCGGCGTTACACGTTGGAGTTCTATTCGCCTGAGCGTCTCAAGGAGATCATGAAAAAGGTAAAAAATAGTGAACCATGAAAGCAGGCAAGCATACATGTGAAGTGTTGAAGTCGATCCGCAAACAGATAGCCGACTCGAACGGAATCGCCTATACGCCCTCCGAATGTACGTTCTCAGGCGAGTGTACGGGCACATGCCCCAATTGCGAGCGCGAGCGTCAATATCTGGAGCGTCAGCTCTCCCTGAAGGCGAAGGCTGGGAAAATGCTGAAAATCATCGGCGTGGCGGCGGGACTCACCTCCATGGTGGCGTGCCAAGAGGCGAAAGGTCAGACTACGGTGGATGAAAATGCCTCTATTCATCGAGAATTTCGTTGGGATATCTATCCTCTTGGGTTTACGGGAGCGATGCCGTTTAATCCAGAGGTGGAGCAATGGCAAGAGATGGCGGAGTTCGCTTTGGAATTCCCTACCGACACCTTCTTGATAGAAAGCCATACGGATGAACGGGGAAGTGAGAACTATAGAATGAAAATCTCTGAGATGCAGGTGAACTATCTTCGTAAGTTTTTGATAGATAGGGGTGTTGACCCCGACCGAATCATCGCTGTCGCTTGTGGCTCGAAAGATCCTGTGGTGCCCAATGCCCAAAACGAGGTGGAACACGAACAGAATCGGCATTACACCTTGGAGTTCTATTCGCCCGAACGGTTGGAGGAACTTGAGAATAAAATTTGTTCCGAGCCGTCGGAGCTGTTAAGCAAAGACTCCTTCTCGCAAGTGCTTGAGGAGGATTCCATTTATGCCTATGGGGTGGTGGATGAACGTCCCCAATTCCCTGGCGGTGTTGAGGCCTTGGGATTATACTTAAGAAATAATGTGCGTTTCCCTGCTTCCTTTACCGATGTTAGCTCCAAGACGAGGATATTTGTCTCTTTTGTGGTGGAGAAGGATGGTTCTGTTACGAATGTGGAAATTTCGAAAGGTGCTGTTCATCCTTTGGTGGATGCAGAGGCGGTGCGTGTGGTTAAGGCAATACCTAAATGGATCCCTGCGAAACACAAGGGGCGGGTCGTCAGGTGTCGTTATGTGGTTCCTGTTATCTTTAATAACGATAATTGAACAAGAAAACAAATGTAAAGGCTATGGCAAAAGGTAAATCAATATGTGCGTATCTGAAGAACCTACGCAGACAGATAGCGGAGGCGAACGGTATCGACTATTCGCCGAGGCCGTGTACCTACAAGGGCGATTGTTCGGGAACGTGTCCGGCGTGCGAGCGCGAACGTGAGTATATCGAGGCGCAACTGAGCCTGCGGCAGAAGTGGGGCGCGCCCCTGAAAATCGTGGGACTCTCCGTGGCGTTGGCTTCGGGGTCGGCTTCTGCTTCTGATCTACAGGAGGAACGTGTGGATTCTTCGAAGGAATCACGGTCGTGTCCCGAATCTGCCCAACTTGAAGATCATGAAGATTTGGAGGATGTTGTTTTCACGGGAGCCTTAGTGTTACATCGTCCCACATTTCCAGGCGGCGACGCTGCTTTGATGTCTTTCTTAAAAGAAAACATTCGTTATCCCGAAGAGGCAAGGGAAAAGGGAATCCAAGGTAGGGTCAGAGTCACTTTTCTTGTGTGTAGAGATGGCTCTATTGCGGATGTGAAAATCCAACAGCAAGTCCATCCACTGTTGGATGCGGAAGCCGTGCGTGTGGTCAATTTGATGCCTAAATGGGAGTATCAAGGAAAGACGAGAGAACGCTTTGATCTGCCTATCTCTTTTTCTTTAGAAAAGGATTCCGTATCTTCGGAAAAGGAAAATCAAGTTGAATGAAAAGTAGAGACAAGGCATGTCTTGTCTCGATTATAAGAAACAACATAGTGGAAAATAAATTAATCTATGGTAAAAGGAAAATCAATAGGTGAGAGTCTGAAAAGCCTGCGCAGACAGATGGCGGAGGCGAATGGAATTGATCGTGTCTCCATAAAGTCTCTGTTCGGCGGAGATTGGTTGAAACGGAAACTGGGAATGTTGGGCATCTCCTTAGTTTTGGTTTTTGGGGTGGCATGCGCCTCAAAGGCAGTCTCTTTGTCGGGCTCCCATGGAAAGAATCAGCTGACGCAAAAGGAGGATTCAATCTATGTGTTTGTGGAAAAGAAACCCGAATTTCCAGGCGGGAATAATGTTTTGATGGCTTTTTTGTCCAAGAACATAAAATATCCCGAAGAGGCGCTGGAGAAATCCATCCAAGGTAAGGTTGTGGTTTCTTTTGTGGTGGAGAAGGACGGAACTCTATCTCAGAAGAAAGTAGAGAAGAGCGTTCATCCCTTGTTGGATGCGGAGGCGATGAGGGTGGTGTCATCCATGCCGAAGTGGATTCCTGGGGAACGGGGTGGTAAGGTTGTTCGCTCTCGTTATGCCTTGCCGTTCGGATTTAAGTGTACGGTTATGCCAGAGACGGATGTTGTGAAAGAAATGAAGGAAGATTAAAAATGGCAAAAGGTAAATCAATATGTGAGTATCTGAAGAACCTACGCAAACAGATAGCGGAGGCGAACGGCATCGACTATACGCCAAGGCAGTGTGCCTACGAGGGCGATTGCTCGGGAACGTGTCCGGCGTGTGAGCGGGAACGTGAATATATCGAGTCGCAATTGAGCCTTCGGCAGAAGTGGGGCGCACCCCTGAAAATCGTGGGGCTCTCCGTGGCGTTGGCTTCGGGAGCGGCTTGTGCGTCGAACTCTTCGGTGACTTCTGGACTACAGGAGGCCTATGTGGATTCTTCGAAAGGAGGAACGTCGTGTTCCGCTTCGACCCAACTTGAAAACGAGGAAGAGGAGTGGATGGGTGTTATTGTGGAGCACAAGCCAGTATTTCCGGGCGGAGACACTGCTTTGATGGCTTTTGTGAAGGAGAATTTGCGTTATCCAGAGGAGGCTAAGCGGAAGGGTATAAAGGGACGGGTCCTAGTTACTTTTGTGATAGGAAGTGATGGTTCCATCTCCGACGTGAAAGTTATGCGAAGTGTCCATCCTTTATTGGATGCGGAAGCTGTGCGTCTGGTGGAATCGATGCCGAAGTGGATTCCAGGCAAACAAATGGACAGGGTGGTCAGGTCTCGCTATACCTTGCCTGTCTTTTTTAAGCCTACGGAAGAATAAAAATAGAGGTTTATGGTCAAAGGAAAAACAATATGTGAACTGCTCAAGAAGGTCCGCAGGCAGGTGGCCGAAGCGAATGACATCGACTATTCGCCTGTGGAGTGTACGCACAAGGGCGACTGTGCAGGGACGTGTCCGGCGTGCGAGTCGGAGCGTGGCTATATCGAGTCGCAGTTGAGGCGTAGGCAGGAATTGGGTCGTCCCATAAAAATCATTGGGCTCTCCGTAGCGTTGGCTTCGGGAGCGGCTTGTGCGTCGAGCTCCTCGGTGCCTGTGACTTCTGAACTACAGGAGGAACGTGTGGATTCTTCGAAAGGAGCAACGTCGTGTTCCGCTTCGACTCAGCCTGAAGAGGAGGAAGAGGAGTTGATGGGTGTTATTGAACAAAAACCCGAATTTCCAGGCGGGCAGGCTGCTTTGCTGACTTTTGTAAAGGAAAATTTGTGTTATCCGGAGGAGGCTAAACAGAAGGGTATAAAGGGACGGGTCCTAGTTACTTTTGTGATAGGAAGTGATGGGTCTATCTCTGAGGTGAAAGTTAGTCGAAGTGTTCACCCCTTGTTGGATGCGGAAGCTGTTCGTCTGGTGGAATCGATGCCGAAGTGGATCCCAGGCAAACGAATGGGCAGGGTGCTCAGGGCTCGCTATACCTTGCCTGTCTTTTTTAAGCCTACGGAAGAATAAAAATAGAGGTTTATGGTCAAAGGAAAAACAATATGTGAACTGCTTAAGAAGGTCCGCAGGCAGGTGGCCGAAGCGAATGACATCGACTATTCGCCTGTGGAGTGTACGCACAAGGGCGACTGTGCAGGGACGTGTCCGGCGTGCGAGGCGGAGCGTGGCTATATTGAGTCGCAGTTGAGGCGTAGGCAGGAGTCGGGAAGCCCCATAAAAATCATAGGGCTCTCCATGGCTTTGTTTTCGAACACTCTATTTGCGGCGGAACAGGAGTTGACAAAAGATACGATAAGTATAAGCCCCCTCACCTTTGTAGAGGTGATGGATGATCGAGAACCGAATGGCGGAAAACCTCTCAAGGATTTTGTCTTAGTGGGGCAACACGCGCAGTTCCCCGGTGGAGAAACAGCCTTGCACGATTTCATGAAACAACATTTGCGCTATCCTGTGATTGCCGTAGAAGCTGGAATTAGAGGGAAGGTGGTTGTCTCGTTCGTGATAAATGAATCAGGCTCTGTTGTTTACGAAAAAGTGGAAAGGGGAGTCGATCCTTCGTTGGATCAAGAAATCCTTCGTGTGCTTCGGATGATGCCGAAGTGGACTCCAGCCAAGCAGGGGAATTTAAATATTAGGGAGAAGTTTAGCCTCTCTGTCCAGTTTGAATTGACACCGGAACTATATCAATATCGCATGACAAAGATGGATGGAACTGTGTCTATATCGCAACCAAAAGATGGACGGGATGATGCTCCACTTAAAAAGTAGGGTGTGCCTTGTTTCCTTTCAATAAAGATTAATAGCTTATGACAAGAGGGAAAAGAATATGTGAACTGCTTAAGAAAGTTCGTCAGCAGATAGCGGAGGCCAACGGCATAGCCTACGCACCTAGGGAGTGTACGCATAAGGGCGACTGTGCCGGGACGTGTCCGGCGTGTGAGGCGGAGCGTGGCTATCTTGAAAGTCAGTTGAATAAAAGAGTTAAAATGGGCGAATCCATAAAGATTGTAGGACTCTCTATGGCCTTGTTGTCGGGTGCGGCTTGTTCTTCAGAGACAAATCGACCTCAAAATTCCTCAGAAAGTAGTCCTTTAGAGATGGAATATGAAAACAAGTTGGAGTCTTGCCCTACGGTAGGAAAAGTTCAGGTCGAGGAAGTGGCCAAAGATTCGGGAAGGAGGCCTATGGAAATAGTAGAGTATGGAGAGTCTATAGAGAAAATAGATCTTGGGGAGATCGTTCCTCCCACAGAGGATTTTGACGATGTGGAAGGTGATATTACGGTCGCTCTTCCTACAACTCGTGCCGAGTTTCCTGGAGGAAATGATTCTTTGTTTTCCTTCTTGAAAGAACATCTACAATATCCAGCGCATGCTCGGAACGAGAAAATATTTGGCAGGGTGGTCGTCTCGTTTGCTGTCGCTACGGATGGCTCGATTTCAGATGTGAAAGTCGAACGATCTGTTCACCCATACTTGGATAGGGAGGCCGTCCGGGTGGTTACGTTGATGCCTAAATGGATTCCTGCCAAGGAGGGAGAGATGGCGGTTCGGAGTCGTTTTACATTGCCGATTAATTTTAAGGAGTGACCTTGGTTTGTGCCTATGGAAAATAGGTGTTAAGTTGATAATTAGTGCTTTATGCCTTGATGGAGCGCAATTTATCTCGTTCCAATACTCCTTCTTGGTTTTATTCCTTGCTTGTTTTGCTATCCCTTCCGGATTGTTTTGTATCTTTGCACGATTAAATAGAAATGGTATGAGTGCTAAAATTGGATTTGATAACGACAAGTATATAAGTATGCAGTCGTCGCATATTGCTGAGCGGATTGAGAAGTTTGGCAATAAGCTTTATCTCGAAATTGGTGGCAAGTTGTTCGATGATTATCATGCTTCTCGTGTCTTGCCGGGCTTTCAGCCTGACTCGAAACTTCAGATGTTGTTGAAGTTGAAGGATAAGATAGAGATTGTCATCGCCATCAATGCTGAGGATATCGAATCGAATAAGATCCGTGCGGATTATGGCATTTCATACGACGAAGATGTGCTTCGCCTGATTGATGCCTTCAGTAGCGTCGGTTTGATGGTGGGCAGTGTCTGCCTGACCATGTTCAGCAAGCAGCCTTCGGCTATCTTGTTCGAGAAACGTTTGAAGGAATTGGGCGTGAAAGTCTTCCATCATTATCGTATCGAGGGGTATCCGAACAATGTGGAGCTGATTGTCTCTGACAACGGCTACGGAAAGAACGAGTACATCCAAACGGAGCGTCCGTTGGTGGTGGTGACGGCTCCTGGCCCAGGAAGCGGTAAGTTGGCTGTCTGCCTCTCTCAACTCTATCACGAGCATAAGAGGGGAATCGATGCGGGCTATGCCAAATTTGAGACTTTCCCTATTTGGAACATTCCATTGAAGCACCCAGTGAACCTTGCCTACGAAGCGGCTACGGCCGACTTGAACGATGTGAACATCATTGACTCTTTCCATTTGGAGGCTTACGGTGAGACGACGGTCAACTATAACCGTGACGTGGAGGCCTTCTCCGTGTTGAGTGCGACTTTTGAAATGATTTACGGGGAGAGTCCGTATAAGAGTCCGACCGATATGGGCGTCAATATGGCGGGCAACTGCATCATCGACGACGAGGTCTGCAAGGAGGCTTCCAAGCAGGAGATCATCCGTCGTTATTTCAAGTGCTTGTGTGACAAGAAACGTTACGGAGACAGCTCCGACAATATAGAGAAATTGGAGTCGCTGATGCATCAGGCTCATGTGAAGCCTACCGACTATAAGGTGGTTGAGGCGGCTCGTGCGAAGTCGGAGATGACAGAAGGAAGACCGGCAGCCGCTATCGAACTTCCAGACGGAACGATTGTCACAGGTAAGACCAGCAGTAAATTGGGCCCTTTGGCCGCAGCTCTTTTGAATGCGCTGAAGGCGTTGGGCAACATCGACCAGTCGTTCAATTTGGTTTCCCGTCTCGCTATCGAACCGATTCAGACGCTGAAGACGGAATATTTGGGTAGCACCAACCCTCGGCTCCATACGGACGAGATTTTGATTGCCCTCTCATCTTCGGCCGCCCACAATGAGTTGGCAGAGCGTGCGATGCGTCAGTTGCCTAAGTTGAAGGGAGCGACAGCCCATGCGACGGTCTTAGTCTCTTCGGTTGACGAGCAGACGTTGAAGAAGTTGGGCATCGCCTTGACTTGCGATCCTAAGTATGAGATGGACCGCAGTTACCACAAGCATTAATGAATTTTTTATCAGATAAACAGTAAACAGATGGAAGATATGTATTTGGACGTGGCTTCGAAGCCCGTTATCAAGAGATTGTCAAAATTTTTCAAGATTATATCTATCTCGACGATTGCCCTCATTGTCGGACTTTGCATCATCCTTTTAAAGGTTGTGGATGTTGCCTCTTCGAGTTTTCTGGGACATTTCATGGAGAGCGGTTTGATTATGAGTTCTTTCGTGATCGTTTTGACGATTCTCCTTTTGGCGGTTATTTTAATCTCTTGTCTGTTGATGTGGAGGGCCTATCGAATCCATAAACAGTTGGATATGCTGTTAGAAACAGGGGATGCGGAGATGTTGCCGCTCTTCTTCCGTAATCTTACCCATGTGCTTCTTTACTTCCTCCTTTATGTCCTCTTTTTCTTGGCCATCGGAGCGATGCTGATTTTCTTGTTCATGAGATAAAGCTTCCCCATAGGCTGGAAGCCTTTGTGTCATACATGTATTAGGTGTGGCTTCCAGCCTCGTGGTCGACTATCACGACTGCTGGGCACTCCGTACCCAGTTACTAATCGTGTTGGCTTCCAGCCATAGGCATGTAGAGGTATGAAACCAAAATCTCATCTGCCTTATCTTCCTTCCATAAGACTGATTGGAAAGAACTTTCAATCATACAAGAAAAGTTAAATGAAATTCCCGTGTGCCAATGCTCAAATTCTTGTGGGTTAGGTTTCCATGTGAAGAAAGATCGTATATTTGCAGTGTGTGTGACTTGAATTGCGCGATAACTTCAAGCACCTCTCGCACACTGGCGTTGCATCCTTGAAACGCTTTTTTTTTATGGATTCTTGTAAGTTTCTGTTTGTCAGGCTAAAACAAAAAATCCTGACTGCCTAAGCAATCAGGATTTTCTCAAATTATGAAGATATTATTATCGTTTTTCCTCGTAGTATTCGATATCGTACATCTCTCCTTTTTCCAATGTCAAGTTAGCACCGTAGAATTCTGAGATGACCGTTCTGTTTCTTTTGCTGTCGTATTTTGTATTCCATTTGATTTGGACGGTTCCGTCTGGATTGTAGTAAGTCTTCTCCGTAACGTTTCCTTCCATATCGTAGATGAACGTGATTTTGCTGTTCAATTCACCATTTTGGTTGAACATGTCAACCTCTTTCATCTTGTGCTCTTGCTTGTCGTATTTGTAAGTCCATCTCTTGTACAACTCGCCGTCGAAGCTATAGTTGCTTGTTACAGATTTGTTGTCGTCCTTGTCATATTCGTAGACCCACTTTGTGATAAGCATATCATCCTCATTGTATTCACACATCTCCGTCATGAGATTTCTCTCATTGTACTTATATGTGATTTTTGAATAGAGGGAACTGTCTCCGTTGAAGGTTGCCTCCTCAATCTTGTTGCCAGCCTCGTCGTATACAAACGTATACTTGCAGTCGATGCTGTCGTCAGTTATGAAGACAATCTCTTCGAGCGGATTACCGTTTTCGTCGTTTTTAATTATCCATTTAGAGAGAATACTATCGGATGCGCTATAGTTGGTTTTCTCTGTCAAGTTCCCGTTAGCATCATGAGTGAACGTCCATTTGTTGTTCAACTCTCCGTTATAGTTGTATTTTTCTCTTTGGATAAGAGTTCCTTGTTCGTCAAAGATCCAACTTTGTTTTTTGTTTCCTTTTTTCAGCTCGCCGTCTTTTACGGTTACATAAAACTCGGTGAAGGACTTGACTTTTTCTTTCAGTTCCATTTGTTGTGCGTCTGTCTTTTTCGCAGAGTCATCGTTCTTCGTGGAATTGCCACAAGAAGCAAGCGATAGCGCACATACGGATAATAATATCAGCTTTCTCATGTTGTTGTCGAGAATTTTAATTCAAACGCAAATATATAAAAAAAGATAGTAATCCTTATCGAAATTGAAAAAAAAGAATAATTTTTTTAGCGAAAAGATGGTGTTTTTGAAAAGAAATGGAAGGAAATAGAGGGAAAATGGGCTTAGAAGGTGGTTAAATTTCCATGTCGTGCCTAAAAAGAGAGATTCTCTACAGCAGTTTCCCTATCTCGATGGCTTCCAAGTCTTTTATCTCTTTCCCGTCGATGGAGAATCGGATTAGAGTCCGAATTTTATGTATTCCATATTTCCCTGCTGCTCCAGGATTGATGCAGAGGGTTTGTAACTTGCTGTCGAACATCACTTTCAAGATGTGGGAATGTCCGCAGACGAACAATTGGGGAGGATTGACGAAAATCTCGGGTTTCACTTCCCAAGCATACTTTCCGGGGTAGCCTCCGATGTGTGTCATCCAAACATCAACGTCCTCTATCGTGAAGCGTAGGTGCGTGGGGTAGAGGCTACGGATATCCTGTCCGTCTATGTTGCCATGGACGGCGCGCAAGGGTTTGATTTCGGCTAATTTCTTTGCGATAATCTCGCTTCCGATGTCTCCTGCGTGCCAAATCTCATCGCACGATTCAAAATACTTCTCGTATTTCTCGTCCCAATAGCCGTGGGTGTCTGATAAGAGTCCAATACGTTTCATTCTACCCTTCTTTTAGATACCATGTCACGGATGTAGTCGTAGAAAGGGAGGCCCAAGGTTTGGCTCATGACATTGCCCAATGTCACCATTTTTGCGATGCTTTTCAGGTCGCTACCGTTGGTGATCGACTCAAAGGTATCGTCTTTTCGGATGAGTCTCAATTCGTAGATATCCGCCTCTGCATGGGGGTGGAATATGCCGCCGAAATTGTAGTTGATGGTCTCCTCGTATTTTTGGAAGGCAATTCGGGAGGCGTTGGTCAGGTCGAACGCTTTCCATTCTCCTTGTCGGATGTCGAACAGCTTGATGCCTTTCCTGTATTGCTTCGTTTGAGGATTGTACTCAAATAGCTCTTTGGAAAAGCAGATTACGGCGAACTGGAAAAATCCGCATAGCGCCAAAATGAATCCGGTTAACGGCGTGAATACGAAGGTGAGAAAGGCTCCGTTTAAAGGGAAGGCGATGCTGAAAAGAAGGAACAGCATGGAGGCTGCCATCATCCAAGGACGGAAGTAGTAATTGCTTGTGATTTCGATATTGTTCATTGGATCTCTTGATAAGGGGGCAAGAATTTTCATCCTTGCCCCGATGACCTTTTATTTGATACCTTTGATTCTGTCTATCAACTCGTTTCCGAGTGCAGTCTTGACTTCTATGTGTTTCAACACTTCCAAGACGAATGGATTTTTGTCGAAGTCTCCACGTACATTCTCGAAGTCCTTGTCCTTCTCCTCGTCGGTTCCGTCCACACCGAAACTGGTCTTAATCTTGAGCGTGAACTCTTTCTTAGCGTCCTCGTAGAGAATCTTGTCGAGGGTGACAACGGCATCTCTCCAACACTCTACGATGGCGATGATGTCGGCAACCGTGATCTCTTCGATCTTCTTGCCGTAGCGCTCCTGAATCTTGACAATCGCCCAAGTCCACTCCATCGTGTAGTATTGTTGGTGGATTTGCGCCAACCGTTCGTTGATTGCGTCAATGGAATTGAACTTGCCCTTCTCGATCTCCTCTATGGTCTGGTCGATGACGCTCTTAGGCGCGATGAGTCCTGCCACATCAATCCAGTCGCCCAAGCCCTCTTGGGTGTCGGGTTGGAGACGTTTCCTAATCTCTTCGATGGATTGGAATTTCGTGCCTTCCAATCGTTTGATGATGGAGTTGCCCAAGAATTTGTTGATGGCGAGTTCATATAGTTTGATACCGTTTTTGAGCGACGAGTTCTTGATTTTCGTGCTGTGGTAGTAGTAGGTGTCGCACGTTTCGCCAGCGATGTCTTTGAGCGAATTTAGGATTTTCTGTCCCGTCATCATCTTTTGGATGGTGTAGGGGCTGAGGAGGTTGAAGTTGATTTGATCCAACTTGTTCGGGTCTTTTCGCTTGTCGCGCTTCGGCCATTTCTGTGCGTCACGGATGGTTCCGACGCTTCGTAGGTTGGCTCCTGGAACGAGGACGGATTCGTTGTTGTTCTCTATCAAGTAAGAGAACGGCAAGTCGCTCGTGTCGGAGTGGCTGGTGTGTCTACCCATGACGAGCGTGAAGACGCCCACTTTGGCAGGCCAAAGGATGTAGGAGTCGCTGGTCGTTTTGGATCCACGCTCCACAATACCTTGGTGGATAGGTCCCAATTTGTACATGTGGTTACTTTGGTTGGAACCACTTCCTGCGTTGGAGAACGAGAACATACCTGCGATGAGGAGACTCGATTTGTGGTGTGTCACGGTGAAAGGACCGGCGAAGACCGATGCTGCCTCTCCGTGGAATCCTTGGCAGTTGCAGAAGAAGAGGGTGTCGGTAGCGGAGTATTGTTTCCCGATTTGGCAAGCTTGTCCGATGAAGCACTTGTCGATCAATGCGCCGTCTGTGATTTCCGTTCCGGAAGAGGCGATGAAGTCGTGGGCGATGACGCTGATGCCCAAGTGGATAGGAGCAGCCTCGTTACTGTTGATGCTTCCGTTGCAGAGCTCTGCGCATCCGTCCAAAGTGGCGTAGCTGCCTATCTTGACGTTCTTGATGGTTTTACAGTTGAGGATATGTACGTTGCAGCCGATTTCTCCCATGTCGGACGCTACGCTGTCGCTATATTCTTTGACCAACGATTCCAATTTCTGGATGAGTTCCGGACGATGGCGGTACAAGGTCATCATGTAGCCGATGTGTGCGGATAGGTTGTCGCAGATAGGAACTTCACGACCACCTCCTTCATTCAGGGAAGCAACGGATACGTTGTTTCCGAAGGTGCTTTTCTCTTCCACGATGATGGTGTCCACGTTTTCGATGGTGGTTCCATCGCCTATGCTGTAGTTGGCGATATATCCGGCGATGTGGGACAAGTAGACGTTGTCACCGATGATGCAGTTGTGGATGGTCGCATCGTTGATGCCGGAGTGGCGGGTGATGTTGCCGGGGAATGTGATGGTTTTCTCCATGGCTCCGATCTTCACCTCTCCCGAGAAGGTCGTGTTGCGGACTCTCTCTGGGTTGAATTTGTCTGTCACTTCGATTTTCGACCAATCTTCACAATAGCAGTTGTTCTTCTCCAATGTCTTGATGTCGTCGGACGTCAGTTTCTTATATGTAGCCATTCTATTTTTGTTTGGGTGTTATTCAATTGTTTCGCAATCTTCGTCGTACTTCTGATATAAGAAGTCGTTGTAAGGGAAGCGGGTGACGTGAATCTCTTTTACTTTGTTGTAGAGCAAGGTCTTGAACTCTTCCAAGTTGGCGTGTTCCTTGGCGGAGATGAAGATGCAGTTGTCCTGCAGTTTCGCCATCCATGTGCTTTTCAACTCATCCAAGCTGTAGTTCTCACGCTCTTTGGGCGTAAGGTCGTCTTCGTCTTTCGGCGTATAGGTGAAAGCGTCGACCTTGTTGAATGCCAAGATGGTTGGCTTGTCCGTCTTGTTGATTTCGTGAAGGGTCTTCTCCACCACTTGGATTTGTTCCTCGAAGTTAGGGTGGGAGATATCCACCACATGGACGAGCAGGTCTGCCTCGCGCACCTCGTCGAGGGTCGATTTGAAGGATTCGATCAAGTCGTGTGGCAATTTCCGGATGAAACCTACGGTGTCGGAAAGGAGGAAAGGCAAGTTCTCGATGGTCACCTTCCTGACGGTCGTGTCAAGTGTGGCGAAGAGCTTGTTCTCTGCGAACACGTCCGATTTGCTGAGCATGTTCATGATGGTCGATTTGCCTACGTTGGTGTAGCCGACGAGGGCCACCCTCACCATCTTTCCTCGGTTCTTCCGTTGGGTACTTTTCTGCTTGTCGATGGAGATCAGTTCCTGCTTGAGCAACGAAATCTTGTTGAGGATGATTCGGCGGTCGGTCTCGATCTGTGTCTCACCCGGACCCCTCATACCGATACCACCTCGTTGACGTTCCAAGTGGGTCCACATCCTTGTCAAGCGAGGGAGCAAATATTTGTATTGAGCCAACTCCACCTGTGTTTTTGCGTGGGCGGTTTGTGCTCGCTTGGCGAAGATGTCCAGAATGAGGCTGGTTCTGTCCAACACCTTAATCTCCAATTCTTTGTCAAGGTTTTTTAGTTGCTTAGGGGAGAGCTCATCGTCAAAGATGATGAGTCCGATGGGTTCTTCGGTCTCCTCTTGCTCCTTGATGTAGTTTTTGATCTCCTCCAATTTGCCGGGTCCGACAAAGGTGACGGAGTTGGGGCCTTCCAGTTTCTGGAAGAAGATTTTCTTAGGGGTGGCTCCGGCCGTGTCAGCCAAGAAAGCCAATTCGTCAATATATTCTTTCGCCTTCTTCTCGTTTTGCAAAGGGGTGATGAGACCCACGAGGACGGCGTTTTCCGAGTATATTTCTGTTTTTGTTTCGCTCATATTCAATAAGGGAGGTTTCTATCTTTTCTTTCCACGTCGATTTATGGTTCCGTCGGGGAATACCTTCCTCAACGGTGGTTTCGTGGTCGGGAATAGAAAAAGCGAGTAGCCAAAGGGTTTTCACACTTTGTTTACTCGCTTGGATGGTTAATCTTTTTTGTTGGCCAACGCCTCGCGGACCTTTCCTTCGATTTCGTCCGCTAATTCAGGGTTGTCACGTAAGCATAGCTTGGTGGCGTCCCTTCCTTGTCCCAGTTTCGCGTCTCCGTAGCTGAACCACGAGCCGCTCTTCTTGACGATGCCGAGGTCGACGCCGAGGTCGATCAACTCGCCGGTATGGGAGATTCCTTCGCCGAACATGATGTCAAACTCTGCTTTTCGGAACGGAGGAGCCACTTTGTTCTTGATGATTTTCACGCGGGTTTGGTTACCGATGACATCCTCACCGTCCTTGATTTGTCCGATTTTACGGATATCCAAGCGGACGGATGCGTAGAATTTCAAGGCGTTACCACCCGTGGTTGTCTCAGGGTTGCCGAACATAACTCCAATCTTGTCTCTCAACTGGTTGATGAAGATACAAGTGGTGTTGGTCTTGTTGATGGAACCCGTCAGTTTCCTCAGGGCTTGAGACATCAAGCGGGCCTGCAGACCCATCTTGGAGTCGCCCATATCTCCTTCGATTTCGGCCTTAGGCGTCAATGCCGCCACGGAGTCGATGACGATGATGTCAACGGCAGAGGAGCGGATCAACTGGTCTGCGATTTCCAATGCCTGTTCCCCATTGTCGGGTTGGGAGATGAGGAGGTTTTCCACGTCAACCCCCAATTTCTCAGCGTAGAAGCGGTCGAAGGCGTGTTCCGCGTCGATGATGGCAGCGATGCCTCCGTTCTTTTGAGCCTCTGCGATGGCGTGGATGGCCAAGGTGGTCTTACCAGAAGATTCTGGTCCGTATATTTCGATGACGCGGCCTCTTGGGTAGCCTCCTACGCCGAGTGCCATGTCCAATCCGATGGATCCGGTTGAAATAACAGGTATGTCTTCCACCTTGTTGTCGCCCAACTTCATGATGGTGCCTTTGCCGTGATCTTTCTCGATCTTCTCCATGGCAAGCTGAAGAGCCTTCAACTTCTCAATGGATGGCTTTGCTTTTTCTTTGATTTCTTCTATGTTCTCTGACATGTTAATTTAATTGTTTTATTCGGAACAAATATAAGAAAAAAATCGGGTTTGCCTTATACCTTTCTCTTTTTTAGTGATAAAATGCGTTAGCTTATCATTTGACCATAGGGGAAGACCTTAGGTGTTGGAAATCATGCACGTTGTGTTGCTGACGATTGCTGGCTTGCTTTGAAATTCAGGGACGGTTTAAAATTGGTGCCATTTCTTGATGGAAGGGTAGGCCTAATAGGTTCTCTCTTCGATACGGTGGTTCCCCTTGGTTTATTTGCCTCTTTGCGCTTTCCCTATTGCCTTCAATACTTTGGTCGTAACTCCTTTGGTCGCAGGGGTGAAAAAATCGGGGTCGGCATTTTCGAGGATGACCTTCAGTTCGGGGAGTAGCTCGGGTTCCTTTTGGCAAAGTTTATACGCCATCTTGATGCAGGAGGCTTGGACGGCTGTTGATTTTTTGGGTGAGAGCATATTGTCGAGGCAGAAGTTGAGCAGGGGAATGGAAATCGGGTCTGAGGATTGGGTGTTCATTAGGACGTTGAGCATCAACCGTTGTTTCCCGTCGTGGTGCGATTCGAGCAATTGGCGGATAATCGCCCCGTAGTGTTCGCAGAAGAGCATGTGGTCTCCTTTGGCGAGGTGGTCGCATACCCACCAAGCATGCCATGCAAACGGGTCTTCCTCTTGAGCCCACAGCAGGAGCGTATGGATCTTTTCTGCATTTTTTCCGATGGATTCGGCAATTTGCTCTATCTCGTATTTGTTCAGCCGATGGCTCCGTAAGATTTCCTTTATTTTCTCCATATCAAATCAGTCATTCGTTGCAAATGTATGAAAACGATGAAAATCAGCAATGGAAATTTTAAAAATTCAGAACTCCATTGGAGAGCCTTTGATCCGCAAGACGTGCCATTCCCAAAGGCTGGAAGCCTTCGTATCATACATGCATTAGGGGAGGTTTCCAGCCAAAGATGTGCAGAGGTCTGATACTAAAAACTCTTCTGACTCATTCCCCTTCCATAACACTGATTGGAAAGAACTTTCAATTATACAAGAAAAGTCAAATGAAAATTCCGTGATGCCGTGAATTGAAAAATCAATCAAAAGAGACAAGAAAATCAAATTTTTTGTATTTTTCGGTGATTTGTTATTAAACAGATGAATTTAAAAGGTTAAGCAGATGAAATTAAAAGAAAGTAAGATGTTAAATATTATACTAATTGTTGCGGTCGTAATTCTATTCTTAATCTATTGGATGAACTATCCTACATTATCGAGAGAGACTCCATACAAATCGGCTTTATATGTGAATGCATTTGTTTCTATAGGTTTAATCGCTGTCTCTACGGTGCTCTATTTCAAATGGATGCCGTTACTGGAAAATGCGAATCCGTGTGTCTCAGGTAATGATGTCAATTTTTTGAAAATAGTGGCGCTTGTCATTGTTCAGTTGTGGACGATCAGTTGCGTGGCGAAAAATTCTCCCATGGCAGCAGCCTTGTTATTGGGCCTAAGTCTTTTCCTTTGGATAAGTGCCCTCCCCATTTTCAATGATTCCGTGGACAATGGCATCTCGTCTGGACTTCGCCTCTCTTTGAAGCTGTTTGTGGCGATTGGCTCGGCGGTAGTTTTCTTCCTTGCCACCTGGTTGATATCTATTGACTGCGGTAAAAGGCCTTTCTCCGCCTATCAATTATGGTTTGCGGTAGCTGCTCTCCTATTTGTTTTGGGTTATATGAGTGATCGGGCTTGGCCACCACTCTTCTATTCAATAGGATTGATAATCGTGGTTTGGACACTAAGTTTCGGTTCGGATTGGGTTCCAATGGCAGACCGTTTC
Organism: Paludibacteraceae bacterium; assembly: GCA_017553575.1. Taxonomy (GTDB): domain Bacteria; phylum Bacteroidota; class Bacteroidia; order Bacteroidales; family Paludibacteraceae; genus RGIG10190. The sequence goes on along the minus strand of JAFZKQ010000067.1, from coordinate 66,191 downwards.
CCGGACGAGTACCTTTATAAACTGATATTGAGCATTATCGTGCAGTTGGCGACTATCTATTGGGTTTCAAAGCATTATCCGTTATTGGGGGCTTTGATTTTTGGATTGAGTTTGTGTGGATGGATGAATGTTGCACCTGTTGAACATGTAGATTCAGATCCTGCGGGTGCAGGCATGGCAAGAGGTTTTCTAATGATTGCCCACATTTTCCTTTCCGCAATCTTCTCAATCGTTTTTTTGCTTCTGCTGAAGTTCGTCAAGTCAAATGCGGTTTTACCCATCTGTGTGGCTCTGCTTGGCATCTATATGATTCATGTTTTGCATGCGGATATCGGTATCTGCCGTAGTCGTGATGCGGAAATGGAGGCTTTACGTCGTCAAATGGAGAGTTGTAATTCTAGCTACGTCCCTACGCAGAAGAAACAGGAAGAAAACGAATCATCGGAGTCCACGTATTAAACCTAAAAAAACACAAGGGCAACGCCAATACATAATGTGTAGGAAGCGTGTGATTTCAGTGGGGAAACTGCTTCTCTGCCTGGAAGAAATACCTTATGCACTGTTCGACACTATCGCTTCCTCTTTTCCATCGTGTAAATTTTCAGGGTGAACCCTATTCCCAATAATTAAGGAGAAAGCGAGAGCTATGCCCTTCCTGGCGACGGAACTTGTGGCTTCGTCTTTGTAGACCAAATAATGAGAGAATCGACTTGGGAGTCTCAATTTTTCTTGAGTTTTCCCGCCAACCGTATGCACTTTTTCTTCTCGCTTTCCGTTAGTTCGGGATGCTTTCGGGTGCCTCCTTTCTCGATGGTTCCGACGATTTTGAATCCGCTCCATTTCAATATTTCCCGTAGGGCTTTGACGGCGCCTCTGCTTTGCTTGAAGAGGATGTTGAAGGGGAACGGGGTGGTGCAGGTCGTTACGATGATGGCTTGTTTCCCTTTGTGGAGCGGGATGGGTATGCCCGACGGACTTTCGCCCATCATGCCGTATACGATACGGTCGAACAGCACCTTGAGGTAGCCGTTCATGTTCCCCCAATAGCAGGGCGATCCGACGACTAAAGCGTCAGCCTCCCTAATCTCTTTCAAAATGCGTTGTGCATCGTCTTCCGGAAGACAACAATTGAGTGTCGTGCGGCACTTCATGCACCCTATGCAGGGGCGAAGAGAGAGACTGTTGGTGGTGACGAAGCTGACTTCGCACTCCTTCGGAAGGTGTTCTATGATGATGTTAAGCATTTGAGAGACAAGCCCGTTCTTCCTCGGACTCGCATTCAATACGACAACTTTCATTTCTTTGATTTGAGCTTTAATTTTAATAAACTATTTCCCCATAGTCCGCCGATGATGAGGACTGTTCCTAGGATGGTGTATTTCGTAATCTGCTCGTCCAATACGATGCTGGCTATGATGATCGTCACGATGGGAAGCAGATAGATGTATTTGTTGGAGGTGATGACTCCCAAGTGTTTTATCGCCAAGTTGAAGAAGAAATAGCAGAGCCCCGATGCGACCAATCCGAGGAAGCATAGGTTGCCCCAAACGACGGGCGAGGTGAAGCCTTCCAGCGGGAAGTTGAAAGGGTCGTAGAAGAGATGGAAAGGCACCATGGTCAGGATGCCGTAGAAGAAGGTGTTCCGAGTGGCATAGATCGTGTCGTATTTCTTTCGGAGCATCTTCAGGGAGATGCAGTAGAGGGCCCAGCAGAGGCACGCCGCTATGGCCAGCAGGTCTCCTTTTGGGTTGAGTTTCAACACGAACGTTCCGTTCAGGATGACCAAGGCCACTCCGATGAAGGCGATGGTGGAACTCACAAGGAAGGAGAGCGTGAAACGTTCCCCCTTTACAAGCAGGTGCGAAGCGATGGCTGTGGCGATGGGCGTGGTGGCGCAAATCAAGGCCACGTTGGTGGATTGAGTGTAGTAGAGGGCGGTGTTTTCCGTGAGGAAATAGAGCGTCCCTCCGAAGAGGCCGGAGAGGAAGAAGAAGAACTCGTCACGCCAGCTCTCGATTTTGTGCGTGCGTGGGTATAACAGCCACATGAGGATGTAGGCCAGTGTGAAACGGCAAGTCATGATTTCGGCTGGCGTCATGCCCGCATTCAGCAGTACTTTGGATGACACAAGAGTCGATCCCCATACAAGAGATGTAATGGTTGCGATGATATGGTATTTCATCTTTGAAAAGGTGATTAAATTAAAATTCGGTTGCGATGATACTCAAAAATGATTTCGTTTTTTCTTTTACAGAGGATGTCCAATCTTCTCTTCTTCATACAGACGGTCGAACGTCTCCTTCAACTTCTTCTCGTCAGCTATGATCTGCCGTAGTTCACTTAACTTCTCTGCGTTGGAGGATTGGGGAAGGTATAACTTCAGATAGCCTCCTTCGGCGTACTTTTCGTCCATGTGTTCCTTGACACGCTCATATTGCCACTCCTTGCTTTCTCCTGGGTGGTGGGCTATGCCATATTGGACAGCTCGCCGAATGGTGTAGATGGGGTCTAAGTTCTTGTCGGCATCGGCCACGATCTTTCCGTAGAGGGAGCGGGGCGGATTCTTGGCGGAGGCACGATGGTCTTCCACCGCGTCTGCCATCACGAGTAGTTCCTCCGGTGAGAACCATCGGGTGAGATGCTCGTCCTCCAATAGGAGGGTCCTGGAGTGGACGTGGTGCATCGGACGGTCTATTTTCAATCCCAAATCATGGAATGCGGCGATGGTGGCGCACATCCGGCTGTCGGCTTTATAGATGTGCGACAATTTGAGGCTCTCTTCCATGACCTCCTTCACGTGGGTCAAGTTGTGAGCCTTGTCGAACGCCTCGTATTGGGGCACGATCTGGGTGTTGAGATAGTTTAAGAGGTCTCGATTGTCCAAGATATTCTTGTTATTCATTTTTTCTCAAAGAAGGCTTCCCCTATTTTAAATTCGTCGTTTTCCCAAACCAAAGGGATGCGGTCACCCTTCATCCTTCTTTTCCATTTCTCGAAGCTCTTCTCCCCGATGTAGGTCTCGTTCCCTATGATAGCGAGGATGGTGTCTGATTGTTGTTGCACTTCGTAGCGGATGAAGAGGATGTCAAAGGATTCTTCCAACTTGTCTGCGTTGATGTTGTTCGCCGTCAGGCTGTCGAGGATGAAGAAGTCTTTGAGATAGAGGTTGGGAATGAAATTCTTGCTGATTGTCGGCGTGAGGTTGGAACCTTTGAAAAAGGATAAGTCACCGTCGCAGGCAGGGGAGCAAGTCCAGGTGCACAGGGCGAAGAGGGACTCTCCGTCGGACATGGTGAATTTCTTGGCCGCAAGGTTACCCTGTTTGGATAGGTTTATGCGGATGTACTCCTTCTCTTCGTCGTAAATGAGCAGTCTGCTTTTGCCGCCATAGGTGTTGTTGATGCTGCTGTCTTTCTTGTTCCTATAGTTGTTGAGCAGCACTTGCCGTTGGGATTGTTCCAATTGGGGAAGGTATTTGTTGGGGAGGGTGGAGATGAAAAATTCCACCCCTTGCGCATTCGCCATCGTGGTCAGCAAGGCTAAGAGGATTCCTAAAAGGATTGTTTTTTTTGTCATTTTCCTGAAACTTTTGTTCGCGGTTCTCGAATCTATGCAAATATATCCTTTTTTTGCCAAAGTTTGCCCATCCCCCTATAGAATTGGAATCCAAATCCTTGTTTTGACGGAAAAGAGTGGGGTCATCTTCCGATGTAGAGGAGGAAAATACCGAGTAGGACGCCCGTCAAGAGTAGGCTCTTCACCTTCAAATTCTTCTCGTGCAACATCAGTGCTCCGTAGCAGAACGGCACGATGGCACCCGAGCGGCGGATGGTGGAGACGATGGAGATCATGGCATCCTTTTCCGACAGCGACCAAAAGTAAACGTAATCAGCGATGATCAGGAAGACGGAGATGCCTATGATGGACCATCTCCAATGGAAAGGCGTGCTGTTTTTCCGGTTGGGATACCATAGGAATAGTGTCACGAGGAGCATGGCGATGGCTTGGTAGGTGGTGCTGAACACTTGGACGGCCATTCGGTCGAAATGCTTCATCAAGTGCTTGTCGTAGAGGCCACTGACTGTGCCTAAGAGTGTGGCCAGCAGGATGAGCCAAATCCATTTGTTCCTTTTCCAAGAGATGCCCTCCTTATGCCCAATGACGGAGAAGAGGTAAAACGAGGAGATGGTGACGGCCACGCCGATGCTTTGAAGGAGCGTCAGTCTCTCCGAGAAGATGAGCAGGGCTCCAAGCACGGTCCAGATGGGTTGGGTGGCACGGATCGGTGCGTAGATGGTAATCGGGATGTGCTTCATGCCGAAGTAGGCCGAAATCCAGGACCCCAATACGATGAGCGATTTGAAAAGGATCAGGAGATGGGTGGACCAAGAGATCTCGGGGATGAAGATGTTCCATTCTTTCGCCTTCTCCGGACATTCATAAGAGAAGAGCAAGACGGGCAAGAAGAGCAGGAAGGAGATGAAGATGGAGGCCGATAGCACAGGGATGACGGCGTTCTCCTTTACCGATATTTTTTTGAATACGTCATAAATACCCAAAAGAAGGGCGGAGCAGATAGCTAATACAATCCACATAATTTCTAATTCGCTTAAAGCAACCTCGTTCGTTTCTCCGAGTTAACGCATAACTCTTAATTCATAATTCTTAATTCACAATTACCAGATCAGTTCCCCTTTTCCCTGACGTACGATTACGGGTTCGTCGCCCGTGCAGTCTACGATGGTGGAAGGTTCCAACGTTCCGATGCCTCCGTCTATCACAGCGTCGGCGATGTGAGCGTAACGTTCTTCGATCAATTCCGGGTCGGTGAAATACTCCAAGATCTCGTCATCGTCGTCTTTGACGGAGGTGGAGAGGATGGGGTTGCCCAAGACGCGCACCAATTCGCGTATGATGTTGTTGTCGGGGATACGGATGCCGACAGTCTTCTTGTTCCGGAAAAGTTTCGGCAAGTTGCTGTTGCCGTTGAGGATGAACGTGAAGGGACCAGGCAAATTCTTCTTCATCAATTTGAAGGTGGCGTTGTCCACTTTCGCATATTCGCTGATGTTGCTCAAGTCGTAGCAGATGAAGGAGAGATTGGCCTTGCGGGGGTCGATTTTCTTATATTGGCAAATCCGTTCCACGGCGCGAGTGTTGAAGATGTCGCACCCCAATCCATAGATGGTATCTGTCGGGTACACAATCAGTCCGCCGTCTTGGAGGAATTGAACGACTTTGTCTATCTGTCGCTCGTTTGGATTTTCCGGATATATTTTAATGAGCATAATGCGTAAAATTTTCTGCAAAATTACTAAAATGTATGCAAAATAAGATGTTATCGTGGACCAAGAAATTTATCGCCGTTAAGATGTATCATATGTTCAGGATTGTCGGCGATCCAAACTTCTGTCTCCCATGCAAGATCTTTAGAGAATCGTTTATATGTGTCAAAATCCAAAAAAGCAGTAACGAAAATTTTCCCTGCTTTCACGTTTTTAGTTAACTCTTGAATATTTAACACTCGATCAGGAGACATTGGTCCTACGGATGTCACTGCCTCTATGAAATAGAGCCAATCTTTGTCTTCGCGATATAAAACCACATCTGGCATTGTGTCGTGTAGTGTGATAGAGAAACCCAATTCTTTCAGTTTGTTTTCTTCTTTGATAAGATCTTTTTCTGTGGTATCACCCAAATACAAACATTGTGAATCTGGTGCAAATCGAGGAGCGAATTCTTTGATAATCTTTATTTGTAATAGATTGTGCTTCCCTGGACTCAATGAAAATTCTGAATTGTTGATTTTTACGGGCATTTTTTGCATTTCCTTTTTGGATGCGTAAAGGTCGGTGAGGCTTGTGTGTTTTTTGCAGAACTCTTCAAAAACCTTGCTAGATTGGATTTTATTTGGCTTGACATCTCGTATGACGGCCAAAAATTCATTTGTAAGTTTATATCTGTAATTTGGACTATTTGTGGCTTCCGCATTGTCCTCTATAAGGGCTGCTGTTCGGAAATGGTGCAATGCTTGTTTGCGAAAAGTTTCACGGGAATTTTCTGCATAAGATGTCCCGTAATTCTTGTTAGCAAAAGCGATGATGTCATGAATCCGCATCCAATTTGCTTCGGCTTTCTTCCACTGCCCCTTTTGTGTTAGATTTGCCATGCTCAAAATGGTAAGTGCGCAAAGGTCGGTTTGTTGTTTTTGGGGCATGCCTAATAGTTTTAGCAGGTCCTTTATTGTTGAAATTTTTTTTATATCCATTTTTCTAATATTTTATCGCAAAGTTCGGTTGAGAGAGGCTGCCCTAATAATTCCTCTCCGATTTTGCTAATCGTCTTTGCGGATGGTATGGGCATTGCGTTTACTTCAGAGGAATTTACTTGTGTAGAACCGTTCAATATGCGATAATATTGGTCGTAGAGCGTGGAATTCAACAAGGCAAAAACGCCATATAGCATATCTAACGAACGGCATTCTATGAAATTGATTTTATTTTGTGTACTGATGTATTTATATTTAGGGTAGTGGCTTGAGAGGTATATGCCACATTGTAAACGTCGAGGTTCCTCTTTGGAGGTGAAGCGTTTGATGAAAATATAGTTGCTGTTTGATTGTAACAGGCCTGTGCGGTTTGTGTGGATGTATTCTCCTGATTTCCCTGTTGGCCATACTACTTGTCCATCTTTGCTTATGTGAGATGAATAGAAGAGCGGATATGTATCGGGCTCTGCTTTGTCCTTTAGGGCTTCTCGCTCGCGAAAATCAACTACTAAGCCTGTGTGCATAGGCACTTGTAGCGATTTTAGTGTGTTCGGGAATCCATTGATGCGTGTCAGCACATCTGCTTCTTCTTTGTTAGTTGGAAGAAACACATAATTGTTATGAGCTACCACTGTGTTATAAGGTACTTGAAAATGAGACAAGTTTTTAAAGTCCTTCGTGGAACAGGATGTGATAACAATTGAATCGGGTCTTTGATTTGTTTTTTTGATTTTTATAATCATTGTCTCTTGTAGTATGGGGTCTTCGCTGAATACTTTGTCTCGGCTTACAAATAAATGCACCATTTGAATTGTCGAGTGTTTGAAAAGAAACTTCCGAAAACGTTCAAAATATGCACCTGATGTCCACGAACGAGGTACTATGTAAACTAATTCACCGTTCTCTTTTAGATTGTTGATTGCCATCGCCCAAAAGAGAAAGTAGAGGTTGGGTGTGCCATGACAGATATGTTGCATGTGTAACGCTTCAGGTGCATCTTTGGAAATTTTCATGTATGGTGGGTTGCCTATAATGTAGTCGTATTTACATTCTTTTAGTTCAAATAGATTTAGATTGCCAGAGAAGTGTTGTGAAGTAATGTAGTTTTCTGTTATTACACGGTAATTTAGGTTTGCGTACTGACGCATATATTCCAGATTCTCAATAAGGACAGGAATCACTTGATTGTCGTTTTCATAGCAAACAAGTGAGATTTTCCCTTTGTATCCGAGTTTTATGAGATTCCAGACGATTGAGGCTGACAATATGCCTGTGCCTGCTCCTGTGTCGAGTAATGTTATTTCTGGATGAGAGAGATCGAAATGGAACATCTGAGCCATATACTGAGCCGTTTTTTCGGATGTGAAAAACTGCCCATATTTTTTACGTTCGGCCTTTGTGACTGACGTCATGAAATTTTTTGTGCGTTCTACTATGGCTTGAAACATGATTTCATATTTTTATTCGAAAGTACTTTTTTTCTGTGGATACACAAAATTGTTTTCTGCGAGAAAATAATGTTTGAGGTGCTCTTTTTTTTCAATTGCGATTTGCACGATGTTTTCTATGTTTCTAGACGGTGTGGAATAATTCTCCAATCAAATTGTGGAGTATTTTCCCATTGTGGGGAAATGTGTCACACCCTGCAAATAAGTGTGGATTTTTGATTTTGTTGTTTATTTGATTGAATATTAGTGTTTTAAATAAAAATAGTGCAATATTTTGAAATTCTTTATTCTGTTTTATGCTTGTTTCTGTGTTTTGGCACGGTATTTGTTCATTCTTTTTTGTCCTAAACCTGTATTTTTTGTTTATTTCAATGTATTATCTTTAAAGGGTGAGTGGTAGATGTGGAATCTGCCACTTTTCTTTTTTATATAGGTCTATTGAAAAAAAAGGCACCGAAAATCTATTGATTCACGATGCCCGTTGCTGTATTATTAATGTTAGTTCTCTGTCTATTTGTTCTCTTCCGCAATCTCTTTCTGGAACAGCTCAAAGTCGAAAGGGTAGCGTATGCGGCAAGGAGTCAGGTTCTCGTTCATGGCCACAAAGACAAAGGAGGCTTCGACGGCCTTCTCCCGTTTCTCTTCATATCGCTCCTCGGCGAAAATCTCCACCTTGATGAAGAGTTTGACGGCGGTTGCCTTCTCTACATAGCCGACGGCCTCTACAAGATGTTCCGGCAGGACGGGGCGGAGAAACTTCACGTTGTCTGTGGACATGGTGAACATCCGTTGTCTGGTGAATCGGGTGGCTACGACGAAGGCGATTTCGTCCATCCATTTCATGGCCTCGCCTCCGAAGAGCGTGCCGTTCGCATTTAAGTCTTTCGGGAAGACGACCCTTGATTGGCGAGCCATGCTCTGCTCTATAAGTCTGTGCATTTCAGTAACTTCTAAAAGTAAATTGAAAGAGGTGAAAAATCTCGTGTCGTAACTTTTAGTCCTTCAGTAAAGAGAGATTCACCTTTTTGATGGCAAAGTTAAGGCGAATCGTAAAAAAAATCTCAAATAATGTGTCAGTTTTTCTCATAATAAAATTGCCTATTGGAAATATTTATTAAATTTGTGACGTATAAAACGGAAGAAATATATTCATTAAAATATAAAATTAATAATGGCAAACTTGGATTTATCAAAGTATGGCATCACTGGTTCTACGGTGATTGCGCACAATCCTTCTTATGAAGAGCTTTTCAAGGCGGAAATCAACCCTGCTCTTCAAGGTTATGAAAAAGGTCAAGAGACTGAGTTGGGTGCAGTAAACGTAATGACAGGTATTTATACGGGTCGTTCTCCTAAGGATAAGTATATCGTTATGGATGCAAATTCTAAGGATACCGTATGGTGGACTTCAGAAGAGTACAAGAACGATAACCACCCAATGAGCGAAGACGTTTGGGCAAAGGTGAAAGAAATTGCGAAGAAAGAGCTCTCTAACAAGCAACTTTATGTAGTAGATGCATTCTGTGGCGCTAACAAGGCAACTCGTTTGGCTGTCCGTTTCATCGTTGAGGTAGCTTGGCAAGCACACTTCGTAAAGAATATGTTCATCCAACCAACTGCTGAGGAGTTGGCTAACTTCGAGCCTAACTTCGTTATCTACAACGCTTCTAAGGCTAAGGTAGAGAACTACAAGGAGTTGGGCTTGAACTCTGAGACTTGCGTTGCTTTCAACGTAACTTCTCGTGAGCAAGTTATCATCAATACTTGGTATGGTGGTGAGATGAAGAAGGGTATGTTCTCTATGCAGAACTACTACTTGCCATTGAAGGGCATCGCTTCAATGCACTGCTCCGCTAACTGCGACATGGATGGCAAGAACACAGCAATCTTCTTCGGTTTGTCTGGTACAGGTAAGACGACTTTGTCAACTGACCCTAAGCGTCGCTTGATCGGTGACGATGAGCACGGATGGGATGACGAGGGCGTATTCAACTTGGAAGGCGGTTGCTACGCTAAGGTTATCGGTTTGAGCAAGGAGCACGAGCCAGATATCTACGGCGCTATCAAGCGTAACGCTTTGTTGGAGAACGTAACTGTAGACAAGAATGGTAAGATCGACTTCAACGACAAGTCAGTTACGGAGAACACTCGTGTTTCTTATCCTATCAACCATATCAACAACATCCAACCAGGTTCTTCAGCTCCTGCTGCTAAGAACGTTATCTTCTTGTCAGCTGACGCATTCGGTGTATTGCCTCCAGTTTCAATCTTGACTCCAGAGCAGACTCAATACTACTTCTTGAGCGGATTTACTGCTAAGTTGGCTGGTACTGAGCGTGGTATCACAGAGCCTACTCCAACATTCTCTGCTTGCTTCGGCCAAGCATTCTTGGAGTTGCACCCAACTAAGTATGCTGAGGAGTTGGTTAAGAAGATGCAAAAGTCAGGCGCTAAGGCTTACTTGGTGAACACTGGATGGAACGGTACTGGCAAGCGTATCTCTATTCCTGATACGCGTGGTATCATCGACGCTATCTTGAGCGGCGATATCTTGAAGGCTCCTACGAAGAAGATCCCTATGTTCGACTTCGAGGTTCCTACTTCTTTGCCAGGCGTGAACCCAGCAATCTTGGATCCACGTGACACGTATGCTAACGCTTCTGAGTGGGAGACTAAGGCTAAGGATTTGGCTTCTCGTTTCCAAAAGAACTTCGTGAAGTATACGGGTAATGCAGCTGGTAAGGCTTTGGTTGCAGCTGGTCCTAAATTGTAATTAATCATTTTTTGATAATAAGGAAGGGCACCTCATCTTGGGGTGTCCTTTTTTTCAATCCTTTTTTTGCCGTTTGGCGTGGATGCGCCGACTGCTTGCCTATGGGCTTGTCGGAGGCGAAAAGGGGGCTTTAAATTGGGGATTATGCAAGGATATATATTTGAACAGGATTTTGTTGTCCGTGATTATGAGTGTGATATTCAGGGAATCGTCAATAATGCGAACTATCAGCATTATATGGAGCATACGCGCCACCAATTCATCAAGACGTTAGGCCTTGATTTCACCGATCTCCATAATCGGGGCATTGATGTGGTGGTTTCGAAGATTCAAATCGAGTATAAGCGTCCTCTTCGTGGGGGCGAGGCCTTCGTTTGTCGCCTGAATGTCTGCCGTGAGGGTATCCGTTATGTCTTCCATCAGGATATCTATCGTTCTTCGGATATGGCTTTGTGTACGAAAGGGCGTGTTGAGGCTGTCAGTGTGGTCAACGGACGTCTCTCGTTGTGCGACGAGGTGGAGAAGGCTCTGTTGGTCTCTCATGAAGAATAAAGTATAAAATGGGTAGAATCAAAAAGGGTTCCCAGAACGGGAACCCTTTTGTCTATCACGTCTAACAGTGATAGAAAATGTAATACAGACTCGTAAACAAAAACAGTCGTTCGGTTCAGGTTGATTTAATAAAACGAACTTTTGTATTGCAATATTAAGAAGAATTTTTCAATGTTTCAACTACAATAATTTGTAGAAATGATTTGGAAGGCATTTTTCGAGGTGAATTTTGTCTGTCGATTTTGTGGGGAGTTTGGCCTAATGTTTAAGGCTTGCCGGAAGTTCTGTTTTGCTGTCTGCTGAAAGATAATCTGTTATGTGGATGATTTATGTCAAATATATTTCCGTATTTAAGTTTCCCAAAACAGGGGACGCTCGATTTCGTGAGTTTTGAGGGCGTTTTGACGGCTCTACACTCGTCTCTCCAAGGCTTTCTATAATCAACCGCATCAAAATATTTTCGTAAAAAATTGTGAGGATTCGTTCTGTTTTTCCGAATTTAGTTATATTTGTGTTGGATAGCTTTGGCTACAAAGAGCTATTCAATCTATGGCGAGGACTATGATTTGATTTTGGAGAGTTTGTTGAAGAGGTCCATCCCTATTGATTGTGAATGAATCGGCAAAAAAGATTTTTCTGTCGTTTATCTGCCGACAGAAGTAGGAGAGGATTGCTGAGAATCGTACAATCCCATTTTTTAATGAGTGGTGATTTTCAAGTCACCGGAACAAAAAAACGAACTATTTTAGCGATGCAAATAGGAGAAGGTCAATACAAAGTCAAGGGTGTCCATCTTAATCTGGACGAACTCGATTATAGCTCATTGGGGGAATTTGAAAACCTTTTGGATAAATTGAGCGATATCGAGCCTCTCAATTCTTATATCACGGATTACTATCAGAACAGGCTGTTGTTCATGTCTGAGGCCTTTTGCCGTTTCTGTGGCTATTCGAAAGAGGAGGTGGACGAGATGGGAGAGGGTTTTTATCGAAAGATTTTTCCCCCAGAGGATTTGCCTGTCCATATCCGTATAGCAGGAGTCCTTATGGACGCCTTTAATAGTTTGAGCATGGAGGACAAGGCGCATGCCGCGGCCATCTACCATTTTCCCTTTTACCGAAAGGATGGTAGGAAGATAGTCGTGTATCGTCGGATGGCACCGCTGAAATATATGGAGGATGGGCGGTTGTGGCTTTCCATCTCGTGCCTTAATTATTCCTCTTCGAATGAGATTGGGGGAGTCTTTTATACGTTGCGTAACAAAAACAAAACGTTTGCCTATTCCTTGGAAAAGGATCAATGGATCGAGCAGGCTCCAATTGTCTTGTCGGATAAGGAGAAACTTGCGGCGATTGAGATTTATCGTGGAACGCAGGACAAGCACATTGCAGACTCCCTTTGCGTCTCAAAAGACACCATATCCTATTATAAGAGGCAGATTATGCAGAAGACCCATACCAAGACCATCAAGGAGGCTTTGGACTCCTTGGTGACGCATTATATTATCTGATTTCCAATTTTTTACAACAGGCGAGTGACGCTCAGGGGCGGCTGGATTTCTTTCTGGAAGAGGCTATCCCCGCTTAGTAGCCAGAGGGAAAGGCATTTCCCCTCTTTTATCTCCGCCTGAGATGCCTCGAATTCTCTTTCTAAGGCTTTTTTCAGCCCTTCTTGTATGATTTGTTCCGTGTCGGGCGCAAAGGGTAGTAGGATGCCGTTGAGGAAGGTGGTGCTGTGGGGCTCGTTGTCGTATTGGCTTAGGCTACCTATCCTTAGGACGATTCCTTGGGCATCCGTTTCTATGATTCCGTTCTGGATGATTCTTTGGGGTGAGCAGTATAATAGCAGGGCCGCTGTTTTCATGGAGTTCTCCTATTTCAGTTTGCTCTGCTCCTCTTTCAGTTTATTCACCACGAGGCCGTGAACTTCGGCGAAATCATCGGTGTTTCTGCTGTACCATACAAGGGCCGAGTCGAATTCAGCTTCTGTGACTCCGTGCTTCTCCAAGATATGGCAATAGTAGTAGTGGCGTTTGTGGTCTGCCGGTATGGTGCTCACGTCGAGGGTTCCCTCCGTGATGTAGTAGTCGTAGATGATCTCTACCATTTTCTCTTTCCCGATGATGGGTTTGCCCTTGTCTACTTTGCACGAAGTTAGGCATGCTAACAATCCGATGACCAGCCAATAGCTTGTTTTTGAGAAGAAACGGTTCATATCTCTTGTTTTTTCTGCGGTTAATAATCTGATACTCTTCGATGGGTTGCGCCCCTCGAAAGGCTATTCTTTTGCCAAGTTTTCGCTTGGTTGGGACTCTTCCTCCTTCTCCTCTTTCTCCGAGAACTCGGTTAGCAGCACTTTCCTTTGGAACAGCGCGATCAAGAAGACGGATACGGTGATGGCCGAATCTGCGATGTTAAAGATCGGATCGAAGAAGGTGAAGTGGTTGCCTCCTATGAAAGGCATCCATTCGGGCCAATAGAAGTCAAAGAGAGGAAACTGGAGCATGTCGACCACCCTTCCGTAGAGGAAAGGAGCGTAGCCTCCATTTTCGGGCAGGAACGTAGCCACTTGGCCGTTGCTCAGGTCGAAAATCTTCCCGTAGAAGACGCAGTCGATGATGTTGCCAAGGGCACCTGCGGCCAATAGGGAGATGCAGATGATGTAGCTCAGCTGCAGATTCTTTTTGATGGTCTGGACCAGATAGTAGAACAAAGCAAAGACGGCTATGATTCGGAAGACGGAAAGGAAAATCTTGTCGAAGAATTCGATTCCGAATGCCATTCCATTGTTTTCGACGAAGGTGATGTGGAACCAAGAGGTGACTTGGTAGCTCTCTCCGAGCATGAAGTGCGTTTTGATCCAGATTTTGACCACTTGGTCAAAAATAAGGATGAAGAGGGCGACGGCGGTTGCCACAATTGCTTTGTGTGTATTTGCCCAAAGTTTAATCTTTTGGGCGAGAGATAGAGGGGATGCGACATCGGTCGCTATGCTTGTATTGTCTTTTGTCATAATATAAAAAAATCGGCAGTTGCAAAGATACATCTGCCGATTCATATTTCAAAAAATAGTGAAGCACTTCTGAGAGGAAGCCTATATTTTATTTACTTAACGCCTTGTTTTTTTGCGTCGATACAGAGGGTTGCGTGAGGTACAACTCTGAGGCGTTCCTTCGGAATCAATTTGCCGGTCTCCCTGCAGATTCCGTAAGTCTTGTTTTCTATGCGTATGAGGGCTGATTGTAGGTGTTGGATGAATTTCATTTGTCTTTGAGCCAATCGGCCAGCCTCTTCCTTCGTCATGGTTGTTGCGCCTTCCTCCAATACTTTGAATGTTGGGGATGTGTCGCTGATGTCATTTCCATCCATGTTGGTCAGACTTGCTTTCAAAAGCTCATAGTCCCTCTGTGCCACTTCTAACTTTTCAAGTATGATGGCCCTGAACTCTTCAAGTTCGGCATCCGAATATCTAGTTTTTTCTGTCATAAGTATTAAATTAGGTTCCCGAAAATAAGTTTTTCAACACTTTGTTTAGATGTGAAAATATTCTATTCTCTTTCCGCTTGCGAAAATAGTCAAATATATGTGATTAAACGAAAAAAAACAGGGGAATTTTTGAACTCTCCTTTAGCCCTATATCGAAGTGTGTGGCGGGGCATGGGTTGGCTCTCCGGAACGGCTCGTTCTTGGGACTGTTTGGGGTTCCAATACTGTTTGGTACGTTTCACACAGGGGTTTACCCCCCTGCCTGTAATGGGACGCCCATTTGGGGCTAACGACGTGCGATATATGTTTGATTTAAAATCACTTGCGAGACTTGAGTGATTTTGTAGAACCCACCATAAAAAAGAAGGGAAATATCTTTCGATACTTCCCTCCATAGAAATGAGTTGTAATTTTCATTTCTTTTTCTTGTTGTTTGTCACCTCGTGTTTTGCCTCTTCTATGGCATAAGCTGGTGCATGTTTTGCTGTTTTAGATCCTTTGGGTTTTTTGTTTCCTGCTGCTCCCATGATAAAATCCTCCTTATTTTGTTAGTGATCAGGCGAATAACTTGTCGCCCTTTCTTGTTTTTGTTGTTCCTGAAAAATCAAAAGTAGGGATAAAGAGTTGAAGTTTATCCCTGCTTTTGTTTGATCTCTGTCTCAGCCCAAAGGAAAAACAGCCATACGTACCATGGGGATGATGGCGTGCTTCGAAGTAACTAATAAATTGGGTCTGATTTGTGGAATCTCGTAGAAGGAGCGGTTCTCCGCTATTTCTTCTTTGCTGCGAGTTCGTTTTCCTCTTTCAACTCATACGCAGGAATGTGCGTGTGGTGACCTGCCTTCTTGTCGTTTTTCTTTGGCTTTTTAACGTCTGAACCTTTCATAATAAATCCTCCTAAAAATAAATTAGACAATGGCGTTATTCACGTCTTTTTTATTAATATGAGTCGTTCGGTTACAAAATATAGCTGGACAGCTCACTTGGGTTTGTGCAAATAGTAGACCAATTTAGGGTGTTCGTTGTTAAATTTTAGGGTGATTTTTTTGAGGGAAAAGAGGCCGTTTTGGGTCGGATGCGGAAGGTTTTTGAAAATCAATTGGATAATTTCTTTTGTGAAAGGGAGTGTGATTGTCCGCATTATCGATTGGTGCGTTTCTGACAGTCGAAATTCTGACGGATTGTCTTATTTGCGTATGTTTTTGTCAGTTTTTCTGACGCTCTGTCTTGTTTTTTAGGGCAGAAAGAAGATTCCTCCTCCGTCGTAAAGGTTCCCGTTGCAGAGGGAGACCACCTCCAATCCGTTTTTTTCGATGAAATGGCAGAGCCCAGCTCCGTCGGGGTGGGTGAGGGGATTGCCTAAAAAGAGGATTTTCTCTTCCCATTTTCCGCAGGTTCCCCCTAGAAATCCGTAACGGTGTACGGCAATTTTAATCTCCTCGGGGGTGAAGAAGAAGGTCTCGAATCCGTGTAGGTTTAGTTGCTTTTCAATGCCTCTGTCCGAGGTGGCGAAGGCGTGGTCGTTCAGGGCGAGCAGGGAGCAACGGGTGTAGCTTTGCGGAAGGGCGACGAACACTTTCCCTTGGTTCGCTTCCCGAATCAACGGGTCTGTGAAATTCTCCCGGTGGAAGAGATGGTGTTGGGTCGCCACGCAGTTGTAGTAGCAGGAGTTGTTCAGCAGGCTGCCGACTTCCGAGGTGCCTATCTTGTGGCTGATATTCAATTGATTCAGCTTTTTAAACAGTTCTTGAGGTGCGTTGGGAGCGACGATGATGGTTTGTGGGTCTTGGTAGAGGAAGATGTCGGGATGGCAGGAGATGGACTCGTAGGTGATGCCTTCTGTCTGGAACGGGTGTACTTCTTCGGCGAAAAGGGCTAATCTATCAAGGATTTCCTTCCCGCATCGGGCATCAACGACGGCTAATTTTGACTTCATATTTTCCTGCTGTTTCTTTTCCGATGATTTTAATCTCCAACCCCTTCTCCTCGAACCAACCTTTGTTTTTCCCTGCATAGCCCCATGCGTAGTTGATCTGGGACGGATGGATCTCTAAGGTGAGTTGCTCGTTCTGCTTGTCGCGCAGTTCTTTATGGAGGATGTCGCTCCATATTTCGGTCATCATCAGTTCCTTGAACGATTTATGGTAGGGACCGGCCAAAAGGGACTTGTCCGGGCTCAACTCTTCCGAGGCATGCAGTCCGACGCGGAGGATGTTCACGCCTTTCGACTCGAAGCGCAGATAGAAATCTTTGGCCCAACGGACGGCTTCGTCGAGGCTGAGCGGTTGGTAACGTCCTGATTCGTAGAGTTCGGCGAGTTTCGTGCCTTTGATTACAAGGGTCGGATAGATGCGAGTGTTGTCGGCACCGAGTGCGATGATGTCGTCCACTGTTTGGCTGGAGCGCTCGTAGGTGTCGTGGGGGAGTCCGATCATCATCTGGAGTCCGAGGTGGAATCCGTTGTCCAAAATTTGTCGGCTTGCAGATCGGATGGCCTCGCTTTTGTGGCCTCTTCCCGAAGCCAAGAGAACGTCGTCGTTGGTTGATTGCGCCCCCAGCTCGATGGTGGTGACTCCGTAACGTTTCAGCAGTTCGATCACCTCCTTGTTGATGTAGTCGGGGCGGGTAGAGAGCCGTATGCCATGGATTCTACCTTGTTGCAAGTAGGCATAAGCCTGGGCGAGGTATTGCTCCTGTAGGTTGAGCGGAATGCCCGTGAAGGAGCCTCCGAAGAAGGCCACCTCAATCTCCCGTCCGTCGTTCATGGTGGCGAGGTGGGTTTCGATGATGTGTGGAACCTCTTGCGGTTGCGGGATTTGCAGTTGCCCGCTGATTTTTGCCTGGTTGCAGAAAATACATTGATGGGGGCAAGCCAATTCAGGGATGAATATGGGTATGTTGGAGTGTTTTACAGCCATGTGTATTTACTATTTGACCATTTGCAATTTACGATTTCAGGGGCAAGAAAGGTTACTTTTCGTCCGCTTTGTCAAAAATCCGTCTCTATGGAACAACTTGTTAATCAGAATTAAAGAAAGCCCATTTGAGCGGTTCTCCTTTCAAATGGGCTTTGTCCGTTGGATCCTCCGTGGCTTAGACGCAGAGGTTTGCGTCGAGGACGGCAGTCGTTGTTATGCCATCCACCACCACTGATTTGAGGTTGTTCTCTGCAATGTGTTGTTTGATCTCCTCGCAACCGTTCAACTCCTTATATTCGCAGTTGCCTTGGATGTATTTGAAGCGGTCCGTATAGAGGACGCACATGCTTTCATTGTGGATGATTGGTTTCTTGGTCTGAGGATCAACCAATGTGTAGAGTTTCTTTTCAGCCTTGAGTTTCATCCAGATGACCATGGAGAGCATGTGGCGGATACCGGCGAAGTATTTCAAGTCGGTTTCGTTCTTTGCTTTCTCCGCTTGAGGCATGAAGCTGAGGAAGAGGATGGTCAGCATGAAGCAGTTCTCCGTCAGCGTTTGGCCATTTACGTAAGTATTGAGGCACTCTTCCCTGGTTTGTCCCTCTTTGACGAACAGTGAGTCGCTGAGTTCCTTCCTACGCTCTTCCGGAATCGCAAAGCGGTTGTGGAAGTTGGTGATTCGGATAGGGTTGAATCGCCTTGGAAGTTGAGGCGGGTTCTGTCCGTTGGAGGCTTTGGCTTGTTCTGCCTCTTGGTTGGTCAAGTGGATTTTCACTTGATACTCTTTTATCTCGTTTTTCTCAAGGAATTCAGCGATGTCGTAGCTGGCCACTCCGTCGATGTCGAAATGGCTGACGTTCATGATCTTCTTGGCGATGATGAGCGTATTGATGAGGGTGCTGAATTGGTCTTTCTTCTCCAATTTTCCGATTGGGTATACGCCGTCCAACACCTCGTAGTCGCTTCCCAAGACGAATTGTTTAGCCAAGTCGAGCGTAGAGAAGAGGTAGAGCGTCAATTTGCCTTCGCCCAAGTTGCCGATATAAGGGAAACTGAACCCTTCCAGCATGTTGGCTTTGGAGATGGATAGGAGGACGTATAGTTCTTCTGCCTCAATCAAGTTTTTGGCTCTCTCCCAAATGTCGATCTCTTGGGTAGGAGTTTGTTCCTGTACGGGAACTTGTTTCTCTTCGGTCACGTTGTTTTCGGAGCTAGGCTCTTCATTTAACGTAGGATTGTTGTTCTCTCCTTGACTTTCAATTTTTTCCTCTTTCTCAGTCGATTCGTTCTTTCCTTTTTGAACGTCCTCGGTTGTTGTTTCTTTCTTTTTAAATAGATTACTGAAAATACCCATTTCTTTTGTTCCTTTATAGCCTAACCGAAGCGGGTTAGGATTTGTTTTTCTCTATTAAGGGAATCCGTAAAAATCCAACGGATTTCCTTCGCAATTATGCTTTTTACAAAGATAAATCAATTTTTTGTTTATCCCTAAAATTCTATCCACTCTTCTCAATGTTTTTTTACGTGGGTGAGGATTTCTGTGGGGTTTGGGGCTTGTCGGTTCAAAAAAAAGCACAATTCGATAGGACTGAAGAATATTTCTCTAATTTTGTCTTTAGAGATAATTACGATTATTGCCTATCTTCCCGATCAATTCTATTCCGAAAGGAGTCGTGTTGATAGAAAGAAATTCCATTATATGAAGATGAAGAAGAAAATATTTTGGGCGAGTTTTGTTTTTTGCCTCTGTTTTTTCCTGAAACTGGAGTCTAAAGAACGTTTTGAGGTGGATTTTTTGAATCGTCCTCAAGTTAAAATGAAAGAGTGTAGCATGGACTGGAATGGTCTTACTTTCGAGTATAAAATTCCGGAAACGATGTGTTATATAGGATGTTGTGATGGAATGGGTGCGTATGCTATCTATAGAGAAAAAAGGAATAATCCTAGCGAATTTGTTTTGATGGAAGGCTATGTGGACTCTGCATTTGTGAACAACCCCGATTCTTTAATATTAAAAAACAGCATCCAAGAATATTTCATAGTGGATTTTGCTACCAATCCCAAGAATCCTAACATACGAAGACTTGTGATAGACAAGGGAGCAAATGACCTTTTTTCTTTTTGTAAATCAGTTGGTTTTGACTATTTTTACTCTAACCCGGATTCGATTAGGTGTTGCGGTATTGTTGATTATGTTATTGGAGGGGAAAGGTATCTTTTTTCATATTCTGTTATAGAAAGTCATGCGAATTTTTGTCTGGAAGATATGATGAAGGTGTTGAATTCAATCACGGTTAAAAGTGTAAATGGGAAATGAGTGGGCTAAATTTTGATACTTTTGTTTATTATAGAATGATTGAAATATGAATGCACTAAAAGGAATACTAATCGCCATATCTTGTCTCTTGTTATTCGGTTCCTGTCGCGATTCTATGCAATTGGCATTGATCGAGGAGCGGTTTAGGGTGGCTTTCGACGGTATCAACATCGATTCTATCTCTACCAAAGAGCAATGGAATGAATTTGGCTTGACTGACGGAATGAAATGTGTCTTGATATATACTTCCTCAGAAGATGTCCTGAAAATATACCAATCGATTTCCCAAAAAGAGGAGATGGAGCGAGGCGTGCTCCAAGATCTCCTTCCTGACGAATACGTGTATCCCGCGCATGGAAATACCGAGGTGTTTTTTAGTGAGAAAGAGCCTGAGATAGACGAAACCTGCAAGTTGATATTGGATATAGAGCATGGAATCATCTATTATTACTTAGTCATGATATAACCCCCTGTGCGAAACGTGCCAGACGGAATTGGAACCCCCAAGGGGGTGGCCGTATAATGGATGTGTCGCCTCTTCGAGGCTTTTAATCCATCACCCAATGCCCATTATACAGGGGTTAGTCCCCTGCCTATCATATACCGTCCCTTCGGGACTTGCGAATATTTACTTGCGAAATTTGAGTTAATTAAACTGAGTCGATAAACTCATCGTCTCTTTCTCTTTTTCCCTATAGGAAAGGTGGTACAATTAATCGCACCTTGTTTTTTGCCTGAGGAACGATATACTTCTATTTTTTTTGCCTTTTCTGCGATTTCATCGAGAAAAAACCACGCACTGATTCTCTATTACCATTATTTGAATCTTGTTTTCCAAGCAATAAAAGTGAGCCAATGTATCTTCGCAACCAGTGAAAAACATTTGTAATCCTTACATCGTACACTTTAAATTTATTGAATCATGGACACAAGAAAATGGTTATTAGCTGTATTTTGCGTAGGATCGCTCAACGCCTTCTCTCAAGGTTGGGGATTCGGAGGTAATGGCTCTTCCGGATTGAGTTCCTATACCTCTAAGAAGGATGTCAACTATGTTGGGGACGGGAAGGGCTACCATGCGATGGATATCTATTATCCGAAGGAGGAGAAGGCCTCTTATCCTGTCATCATCCATATCTACGGTAGTGCATGGTCGAGCAACAACTCGAAAGGATCGGCCGACTTGACCACCGTCGGAGAGGGTGCTGTGAAGGCCGGCTATATCTTTGTGACGCCTAACCACCGTGCGAACAATGACGCACAATGGCCTGGACAGATCAATGACATAAAGGCGGTGGTGCGCTACTTGAGGGGTAACGCAGAGTCTTTGAAGGTGGATACCTCTTTCATCGCCATCTCCGGTTTCTCCTCTGGTGGACATCTGGCAACCATGATGGGTACTTCCCGTAACGTAAAAGAGTATACGGTAGGCTCCACGACGATGGATATTGAGGGAAATCTGGGACAATTCACAGAATTCAGCAGTAGCGTGGATGCCGTTTGCGATTGGTCGGGCCCTGTCATCTTGGATAAGTTGAATTGTGGTTCTGCTATGGATTTGAATAGTTTCATCTCGCCGATGATGGGCAACTGCTCCGCTTCCCAATGTCCGGACAAATATGCGTTGGCTACCGCAGTCACCTTCATGGATCCGAGTGATCCTCCTTATTTGCTCGTGCACGGTTCGGCAGACAATATCGTGGCTCAGTGCCAAAGTCAGCTCTTCTACGAGGAGTTGCAGAAAAACAACATCGAATGCAAATATATACCTACGGGCAGCGACCACGGTGTCAATGCAGATAAGGTGCTAGATATGATTGAGTTCTTTAATACCGCAAGGGAGAAGAGAATGGCGCAAAAGGAGTCCGTGGGTAATCTTCCCGATGTGACGGGTTCTGTGATGGCTCCGTCAGTAACCCTAAAAAATGGACATTTGTTTATTCGTGGAGGTGAAAAAAATCCGTTTTCATTCAAAATCATTGACATCGTGGGCAAAGTCGTTTCTCAAGGAATATGCACTTCCCTAGTGCAACAATATGACCTTTCCTCTCTTCCCAAAGGATTGTATGTCTTGATGACTGACATAGGATATAATTATAGGTTTCTTAAATAAGTTATTCGAGTTTCGTGAGATTCTTGGATAAAGACAGAATGGATTAATTGACGTGTAACTTGTTGAATAAAAAATCATTAAACAAAATGAAAAACACAAAACTCATTTTCCTTGCAGTATTAGCAATGCTGCTGGGAACAGTCATGGACGGCCATGCGGCCCCTGACCCGAATTTCCACATTTATTTGTGCTTCGGACAGTCCAATATGGAAGGTCAAGGCAATATTGAAAGCCAAGACAGGACGGTCGACAGCCGTTTCCAAGTACTCTGTTCCTATGACAACTGTGGCAGTCGAAAGAGAGGTGGTTGGTATGATGCCGCGCCTCCTCTTTCCTGCTGTAGTGGTCAACATCTCGGTCCGGTAGACTATTTTGGTCGTACTTTGGTAAAGAACTTGCCAGAAAAAATCAAAGTCGGTGTCGTTGTCGTAGCTATTGCCGGATGCGATATCCAACTTTTCGAGAAAGAGAATTACAAAAGCTACCGTGCTGAATCCTATATGCAAAGCACCATCCAATCCTACGGAGGAAACCCTTACGGACGATTGGTCGAGATGGGTAAGGAAGCACAGAAGGTGGGTGTCATCAAGGGAATACTCCTGCACCAAGGCGAAACGAACACAGGACAAAGCAATTGGCCAAGCCGTGTGAAAGCCGTATACAACGACTTGCTCAACGACTTGGGTCTGAAATCGGCCGACGTGCCTTTGTTGGTCGGCGAGGTGGTTCGTTCCGACCAGGGCGGACAATGCGGAGGCATGAACAGCATCATCGCCAACGTGCCTAGCACAATCCCTAACTCCTACGTCATCTCGGCACAAGGACTTGGCCACAAGGGCGACAACCTGCACTTCTCTTCAGCCAGCTACCGCACATTGGGCGAGCGCTACGCAGAGCAGATGCTGAAGGTGTTGAAATATGACGAAGGCCAAGGCGGCGAACAAGGCGGCGGATCCTCCAGCAACTGTGTAGATCCATGTTCCATGAAAACCAAATATTCGGGAGGAAAATCCGTATCAGGTAATGTCAGACAAGAGGTCGGCAATGGTTATCACGTGGAGCAATGGCGCGATGGTGGCGGTGGCGATTTGACCGTCTTTGGCGGAAAGGCCGATTGTGCGTTTAAGGCAAGTTGGAGCAATTCGGGCGACTATTTGGCTCGTGTAGGTTATTACGACGGTTCCAACTCAAAGAAGTACACCGACTTGGGTGAAATCCATGCAGTTTATAACTATACAAAGTCTGGTAACGGTGGTGGTAGTTACTCCTACATAGGTATTTATGGTTGGACGAGAAGCCCATTGATTGAGTATTATATTGTGGAGGATTCCTTCACGCCAAACGGAGGCGGTATGTTTTGGGATCAGAGTCGCAATGGTCAAGCGGCGACAAAAGGAACTTACACGGTGGATGGCGTCACCTACACGTTAAAGGTCGGCAAGCGGATTAACCAGCCTTCAATTGATGGCACTTCCACTTTCGATCAGGTCTTCGCCATCCGTTCTTCTTATCAGACTTGTGGACATGTCAATGTGACCGAGCATTTTAAGAACTGGGAAAAATTAGGTGTCAAATTAGGGGGTATCTATGACTGCAAACTCCTTTGTGAGGTTGGTGGTGGTTCAGGTTCTGTAGAATACACGTGTGCCAGCATGTCATGGAAGGGACAAAACAGTTCCCTTGGAGATTTGAGTTGTAGCGAAGGGGGAAGCCAAGGCGGTGGCGGTTCTACGGAAGTAGTGCAGAAGCCTTACAAGGAAGCATTTGTTATCCCTGGTCTTGTCGAAGCAGAGAATTATGATGTCGGAGGGAATGGCAATGCTTACTATGACTCGGACGACACGAACGAGGGGGATGCTAAATACCGTACTGACGAAGGTGTTGATATTGTGAAGGGTGGAACAGGAAATGCTGTTGGTTATACCACTTCTAGTGAATGGTTGGAATACACCATTGATGTGAAAAAAACAAGTAAATACGATGTCGTGGCAAGTGCTTCAAATGGTAGCGGAGACATCTCTATGGATTTGTATGTCGATGACCAAAAGGTGGCAACTCTTTCAGGGGCGCAAACGGGTAACAACAAGTGGGATGTTTATGAAAATCTGACTGCCACCACCACGGAAATCAAATCAGGAAAGCACATCCTGAAAGTGAAATTCGGAAGCAATAACAATAATTTAGATTATATTAAGTTGTCAGAGCCAGACACGACGTCTCAAGGCGAGCAAGGCGGTGGCTCTCACGGTGGCGGTGGCTCCTCCAATGAGGCGGGCGTATATCCTCTAAGCTACTCCGTAGAGAACACCGGTGCGGATTGTGCAGAACCTTCTTCTTTGAACAAGAACAACTTGAAGTCTTGCAGGACGTTGCCTAACCCATTCGAATGGGCTGACGGTAGCGGTAAGGTGACCGATTTCTGCGACTGGTCTTGCCGTCGTAACGAGATCAAGCGTGAGATTGAATTTTGGGAGATTGGCGAAAAGCCTAAGTTCGACAAGTTGGAGGCTTCCTACTCGGGCGGTACGCTGACCGTCAAGGTTTACAACGGAAGCAACACGCTTACCCTGACCAGCAAAATTTCCGTTCCTTCCGGCAACGGCCCTCACCCTATCGTGATTGGTATGGACGGAAACACGGGAAGCTTGAGCTCTTCCTACTTCTCCAAGTGTATCCAAGTGCCATTCACCCACTCGCAAATCGCAAACTATAATGGAGGATTTGATGGTAGTGGCAGAAGCCAAAACGACCCATTCTACAAATTGTATCCGAACACCTTCAACACCAAGGCGGACTACTGCGCTTGGTCATGGGGTATCAGCCGTTTGATTGACGGTTTGGAGATCGTCAAAGACCAAATCAAAGCAGACCTTGGACACATCGCCGTGACGGGCTGTTCCTACGCAGGTAAGATGGCTTTGTATGCCGGTGCGTTCGACGAGCGTGTGGCTCTGACCATCGCACAAGAGTCAGGTGGTGGCGGTATCAACGCTTGGCGTGTAAGCTCAGAGATCGGTTCTGACGTGGAGGGTATCTCCAATACCAACTACGACTGGTTCCTCAACAGCTTCAAGAGCAACTTCCAATCCCAAATCGACAAGTTGCCTTACGACCACCACGAATTGATTGCCATGATTGCTCCTCGTGCCTTCTTGGCCTTCGGTAACCCTGATTACACATGGTTGGGCGATGCGGCAGGCTATGCCTCCCTTTTGGCGGCCGAGGAAGTTTGGAAGTCCATGGGTATTGAAGACCGCTTCGGCTACGTCATCGAGGGCGGACACTCCCACTGCCAAGCATCCAACAACCAAAACAAGGCGGCGCAGGCATTCATCAACAAGTTCTTGTATGGTGACGATTCACAGAACACGAAGATCCGTACCAGCTCGGTGAACAAGGTTTACAACAGTGGAAAATACGACTGGGGTGGCCACAAGATGGAGAACAACGGTTGCGGCGGTGACTTGTCTGAAGTGAATGACCTCGTCGAGGAGGGTGACTCCTATCAGTTGTCTCAAAACAAACCCAACCCAGCCAATGGGGAGACGACCATTGATTTTAGTCTCGCTCAAAATTCGTTCGTGACCATCGACCTCTACAATAGTTTAGGTGTCAAGATCAAGAATATCGCATCCGACAATTACGTGGCAGGAAGCCATTCCTTGACATTCCCCGTAGACAAATTGCCTCAGGGTATCTATTTCTACATCATGAATGCGAATGGTTTTGTGGAAAGTAAGAGCATGATTGTGAGATAAATAAGCAGTTTCTCATTACAAGGAAGGAGGAGGGGTTATTGGTTCCCCCTTCTCTTTCCGAGAAACGAATGAGGGTTTTTCAAGTCTCTTTTTATTAGGATATTCTAAGACATTCCCTAACCATATTGTTGCTATTTGTCTGCAATTGTTGTATCTTGGGGAATGCTGTGAACGAACTACATAACCGCTTTCTGTTAAATCCGAAAGCGTATGTAGTTCTCTATTTTTTTCTGAAAATGAGGAAGGTTGCTATTATATTGGGGCTATGTTTTCTCTCCATGGGAGTCTTCGCTTCCGTGGATTCCAAGGTTCATGTGCGGTTCAACCATTTTTCCACAGCAGACGGTCTATCTTCCAACTTGATTTTTTCCATGGTGCAGGATTCTTTGGGATTCCTGTGGTTGGGAACGGACTTCGGACTGGATCGTTTTGACGGAAAGCTTTTTAAGTATTTTAGGCAGGATAAATATCCTAATATGCACAGGGAAGACCTCTATTACGTGGATTGTATGGATGGCGATATCTATGTGGGTACTTTCAGCGGAACCTTCCAGAAATACGATCGAACCATCGACGATTTCATAGATATGATGCCCACCGAGATGGATTCGGTAGGATACTCGCAGATAAAGGGCATTCGTCGTTCAGCGAATGGGACACCCTACCTTTTTACGACGGAGCGAGTCTTCCGTTTCGACGACAAGCTCAAACGATTTAATGCTAAGTTCCCTGCCTTCGATTCGCTCAGATCCTCTTTCATCTCCTTCTTGAACATCGATGCGGAAGATAGATTTTGGCTTGGCTCCATCAATCAACTGAAAATCTACGATTCCAATGGTCTTGTCCTAAAAACATTCAATGCTGACCCTAATCACTTTGGCCATGTGTCTGGGGTCGTCCCTATTGGGGAGAATGCTTGGATAGTTTCGTTTTGGAATGACTGGATTTGGATCGTGGAAAACTCTGGTGGAAATTTCCGTATCCGGGAAGAGATTCATCTGCCATTCAATCGAGTAAATAAAATGATGAGGGGACGGAATGGCCGTTATTGGTTTGCCACTGATGGTGATGGCTTGTGGTTTGCTGATTCGGTAAGTGCGGGTGCTTCGTTCACCGAGGTTCTCCCAACTAATGCTCCTGCGGAAGGCTTGAAGAAGATATACTCCATTGTGGAAAGTGAGGATGGCACAATATGGCTCGGCACACAAAGCACAGGTCTTTGGTCGTTCAATATGGACGAGCGCTCCTTTATCGTATATTCGAAAGATTATGGATTTCCTCAATCCGCTTGCACCTCGTTTACGGAGGATGGGCGGGGAAACATCTTGGTGGGAACGGATGGAAACAGTGTCTATTCTGTCTCTCCTGACTTCAGAAGTATCATCCACTATAACTTGCCATGCGAGAATGTGTTGGGTATTACGGCTACGCATGAAGGATTTTATGTCTCCTCTTGGGGCGGTGGCCTCTATATGCTTTCGCCTTCATCCGGCCAATCCACTTCCGTGACCTACAGTCCGGATTTCAATCCGACAAAGATGTTTTTCCATCTTTGCGAAACCTCGGAGGGTACGTTGTGGGCTTGCTCAGCGAACGACGATCCGTATGTTAAGCGCCATGGTGAAACTTGGGAGAGAATGCCTCTTAGGGATGCCTCTTCCTTTGGTTTTGAGAGTAAATGGACGACCCGAGTCTTGGATGCCTCAGGCTCGTCGAGGTGGATACTTGCCACCAATCTGTTGTGGATTTTCGACGGGAAGAGCCTTCAAGTGGTCCATCCTGAATTGTACGATTCAAAATCGCACAACCCGTTCGTCGTGGTTGATGCGGATCGTGACGAGGAGGGCAATCTTTTTGTGCTCTCTAATCACGCTGTCCTGCGATTTTCGGCTGACAACTTGGCGATAGATACCCTCTCGTTTATCCCTAAGGATTCCTATCGAATCATTCAACGAGACAATAAGGGAAAGTTTTGGATCGCCTCGGTTAACGGAATCTTCTCGTTCGACTACAAGCAACAAACCTACTCAAGGCTGCCGGGAGACTATCCAGATTTGTTCTACTATAAATCAAGCTATAAGGACTCCAAAGGACGCCTCTATTTCGGTACGATGGAAGGTTTTTATACCTTCAATCCCCAGAACATTGCGCCTGACACCTTCATCCAACACCTCTCTTTTGCGGAGTTGTATATTTCGAAAGAGAAGATCAGCGGTGATAATCCGTTGATAAAGGGGGGTAACCTCTCTGACCTGAAGGCTTTGGAGTTGAGTTATGGCATGACGGACGTAGACCTGCATGTTGACCTCGTCGACTATTCGGAAAGGGGTAGGGCTTTCCTCCGCTACCGTCTGAAAGGGTTGACGGATACTTGGACCTCCGTTGACGCAAGAAGAGTCATCTCCTTCAATTTCATACCGACAGGGCATTATACCTTGGAGGTGGAGGCCTTCCGCTCCGATAAGGAGAAGCCGTTGAAACGTATCACGTTGAACATAAAAGTTCTTCCTCCTTGGTGGGAGACTTGGTGGTTCTATGCACTGTTGTTGTTGATGGCGAGTTCGGTTCTATTCATCCCTTTGCACAAAAAGATTACCCGTCTGAAAAAGGAGAAGGCTTTGCTGAAGAGCGAGATAGATGAGCAAACGGCTTTGTTGGACAAAACAAGGCGTGAGCGTCAAAAACTGATCCATGCCCTGACCCACGACTTGCACAATCCGCTCTTTGCCGTGGTGGGGGATTCTTCCGCCATCTCCGAGGAGACCTCGACGGAGGAGATTGTCGAACTGGTGATTGACAAGGCGTTGCTGGCAGATAGTGTGCTCTTGTTGATAGGTATGGATCCGGAGACGAACAAAGGCATCAAGACGATGCTGAGCAACTATGTTTGTGTGAAGGAGGCGTCGAACTGGAACGAGGCCATCGAATCGATGGAGATGCTCTCTCCCGATATCATCATCTGCGATATGGAGAGCACCATGAAGGAGGAGATGAACCGTATGCTCTCGTCCGACCTGCTCAAGCATATCCCTATCCTTTTTGTCTCCGACAAGAACGAAGAGACTGACCGCTTGTTGGGCTTGATTTGTGGAGCCGTGGACTTTATGGCCAAACCGTTCAATCAGTTGGAACTTCTCTTGAAGTTGGCTAATATATTGAAAGTGAAACAGGAACAGCAGAAAGTTATATTGCAACGGACCATGACGAGCAAGATGAAGAACATTATGGACAACTCCCAACAGGAGGAATCCATTCATCCCTTCCTGCACTCTTTTGTCGATGCTGTCAGAACCAATTACCAAGATAGCGAGACTTCGCCAGACTCCCTCTCTTCGGCTCTCTCTGTGAGCAAGCCGACCATGAACAGGAAAATAAAAACCTTGACAGGCAAGACGCCGATGGAGTGGCTGACGGAGTATCGACTCAACAAAGCCCTTCAACTGTTGCAAGACCACAACGAAGGAAGAAACATCTCGGAGATAGCCTACGAAGTGGGTTTCAACGATCCTTCTTACTTTACGAAAAAATTCAGGGACCACTTCGGTGTTCTCCCTTCTCAGGTGAATTGATCGTGCGAGCTGTGCGCCTTGCTCATCTTATGTCCTTACCGTAAAGCTACCCCTTTCTTTCCATTGACAATGTAGAATCCAGGTTCGAGAGGTTGGAACATCTGTAGGCCTGCCTGCATGTAGAATTGCATGATTGTCTTCCCTTGGATGTCGTGGATGGTAATCCATTCGCCTCGGTGGGTCGTCTCGATGTTGAGGCCACCTTGGGCACTTGTGACGATGAGGGAGGAGGCGGAAACGGGCTCTTCTTGTAGCTCCGTATAGTCGCCAGCTAAAGCCTTAACTTCCCTTCGGGAGAGGATGATCCACCGTTGGGCAGAGGCTGAGTTTTTGTGGTCGAATCGGGTTGCCGATACGTTGCCCCAGTTTTCGGTGAGGGCATTCGGGTGGTCCGTGCCGTCGGAGAAGGTTACCCAATAGGATTTTAGGTTGAATGTTCCGTTCTCCACTTTTTTGCGTGAGCCTAATAGCTGAAGTCCGAAGTTCTCTTTTGAACTGAGTTGGACTTGGGCGTTGTTGTTGGACAAGGCTCTTTCCGTAAGAATGTTTTTGAACTCGTAGAGTTGGCTCTCCGGATTGAATTGAATCTGCCAAGCGAAGGCATGGTCGTTGAGGATTGTCTTCCAATCGCTCGTTTTCAGTTCCGTTCCGTTGCCATTGCTGTGGAGCAACGAAGGCGTGTTTGTCGCCCCGTTTTCCGGTAGGATGTAGTAATACTCGTTATCCTCTTGGATGAACGTGTAGGCTGGAGAGGCGAAAGCCCCGTAAACCGGTGGAAGGAAGTCTTCGCCCAACGCTTGGATGATTAGGGCATTGGCGTAATACAACATCCTTGTGCCGTCATCTTCGTGGGCACCATTTATACCGTAAGGCCAGAAGTGGGTGTTGTCCCCTTTTAGATGGGCCTCGTTGTCATTTTCGAGGAATTGTAGGATTTGGTCGGTCCGTTCGCCCAGCCAGAAGCCTTTGCTCACGTTTTCACGGTAGGTGGCGTCGTCGTACCATCGGCTAGTGGTTCCGACACCGGCCGCGTGGCACATCTCATGTTGGATGGTACCCGTGCGTTGGTAGCTGGCGTTTGGTCCTACCCGCATAGAGCCGCCGTAGCTACAGTCAGCCGTCTGGGTGCTGGCTCCGTAAGAGACGGAGAGGCGCAGTCCGCGGATGCTGGTTAGGTTGTTCCAGACGTCGACGGCATCGGCAACGGCGTCGTTGATTCTGGCGTTCTCGTCTGCTGAACCTCCGTTGTTGTAGCTCCATGCGATTTCGCCCATCGGTAGGGTACAGATCTTTATGCTTTCACCATAACCGACAGCGTAGGAACTGCTGATGGCATAAGGGCGGATATAGTAGAACGTCTGGGGTGAAAGGTCCTCGATCACGAAGATCTTTCCGTTATTGTCATACGAGAGCGTGGAACGTTGGTCGAGGATGGTCGGATCGCTTTGCGTGCTCCAGCAGAATCCCCTCTCGATGATGTCGTCGCCTGAGAAGGAGGCACGACCGAAGGCTTTGGTGGCACCTCTGGCATGGCGAGGGTCTGTCACCACGGTAGGAATGTTTCCGATGGCATTCTCCGTCTTGTAGAGGAGGATGGCCGTTTGCAGATCCTTCGTGCTGGCGTTTATGTCTGCTAAGGTTTGCGACTCGTCGTTCCAATCCTTTTCAGCTTTTTGGATGGCGGCCGTCAGTTGGTCGTTGCCCTTGCCTTGTTCTTGTCGTGTCTCTTTGGCCTCTTCGATCAACGAGGAGAGTCGTTCGTATGCCGCTGCGGATGTTTGGGCGGATTGAGTCGCTTTCCGTAGCTCTTCGGCGAGGCTTGCCAAGCTCTCTTCCGATGGGTTCTCCAACCATGCTTCTGCCTGCTTTAGGGTCGTTTGGAGGTTCTCCCGATGACTTTTGTTCATTCGGCCTGTCAGTAGGGCATTGGCTATTGTGGTGCGTCGAGCCATCTCTTCCTTGAAGTCGTTGATTTTGGCGGCGCTGTAGTAGAGGCGGAAGTTATCCACGGCGACCCAGTTGCCGGTGGTGTTTTGTGTGAGGAATCCGATGGAGAAGGAACTTTCGACGAGGGTGAACCGAAGGGTATACTCTTTGGCTTCGGATACTTCGAGACTGTCATTCCCTGCGAAGATCCAAGCCCCTTTCTGGTTGCCGTTTCCTCCTTGGAGGTTTTGAGCGGCGACTTTAAGTTGATAGATACCCATCGGAAGAGCGTTGTTTATCTCTTGGGAGATTTGTACGTTTCCCGCGCTGCTCCCTGCGGAGACCCATTTTTCAACGTAGGTATTTCCCGATTTCATCGAGAAAGAGGTGTTGGTTTGGGTTTTCAGTCCCGATTGGGACCATCCGTTGAGTCCCTCTTCGAAGTTCGGGTTGATGATGAACTTCGTGAAGTCGGAAGGATTCTCAAGGGAGGAGTTTGCCCATTGGTAAAGTTCAATCTCTTGGTTCAGCGCATCTTTCGCTTTGAAGATTTCCGAGTAGGAGGTGGCGTTGTCGAGTATGTTTTGCGCTTTCTCTATGGCTGTTTGTAGTCTTTCGGCCTTTTCGCCATCCCCTTTCCCGTAAAGAGTTTTGGCGGAAGAGAGGGTATTGTTCAGAGCGGAACGTATATCGGAGAGTAGTTCCTCGTTGTTTCCGACAAGATAGAGTTTGACGAAGTCGGAGACGACCTTGGCCGAGTTGGCCGAGCCGTTGGAGACACCCTTGAAACCGATTTGGACGCGTCCTGCCGTCTCAGAGGAGAGCGAGAAGGAGACCTCGTCGAGTGTCCACGCATTCAGTTGGAACGAAGAGAGGGAGGAGAGTTTCGCTTGCCCGCCGTCGGTCAACCAACCGAGGAGGCTGTAGCCCTTGTCCGTGTTGCTTCCGTTGTAGAATGCTGATTGAAGTTTGTATTTCCCGGCGGGGAGGGTGATGGATTGATAGTATTTCAAGGATTCGTCCCATCCCGTACTGAGGGCGAGGCAACCGCCTGAGGCGCCGTCGTAGCCCGAGGCAGGAACCTTTCCGTAGGTGTTGAAAGTCTTGGCCGTACCCAATTCGTAGATGCCTGTGACCGTGTAATCCACGCCAATGTCTTTGCTCCATCCGTAGATGGATAGAATCTCTTGGGAGACATTTCCATTGTCGGAGCGACGGTAGTCGAAGTGAGCTTCGTCATCAAACCCTGCGTTTTGCAGATAGAGGTCGGTGATGTCGATGTCGGCCCGAGAAAACGGGACGAAGGCAACTAGAAATGCCAACAGTGAGAAACAATGTCTTTTCATGGATGAACGATCTAATGGTTTTGTGGGGTAAATATAGGAAATATTATGGAGATATGTGTGTCTTTTTCATGGGGATATGGGTGTGGCACATATAATAATCTCTGCTTGAGTTTAATCGACCTCCAATTCCTAATTATACTCTCCTCCTTGTCATTCTAGGGATTAACAGGAAGAATCCACCTTCCATTCCGTCAGGTTCCGTTGTTCCGTATTGAAATTCATTCCAATTTTGACAATGCGTTTTTCGGGTGCCGAGATTTTCTCTGCATATTTCTTCTCGTCGATTTGATCCAAAGCCTCTTGTGCGGACAAGTTACGTTTACATTCGATGAGGTAGGCGCATTTCTCAGTTTCGAAGAAGAGGTCGATGCGTCCGCCCAATACGGGGAATTCCAAGTTCACTTTGTGTCCGGAGAAGCGAATCATCAAGTAGAGCATATTGCGGAAGTTGGCTTCTATTAGTTGGGGTGTGTGGCTCTCGAATGGTATTTGGCTCATAATTAGCTGAATTTGCGCCATGAAACCCTCTGTGTCGTCTGCCTCGATGAGTTGACGCAGTTTGACGAGGTCGAGGTCTTTTCGGTCACTTGTCGCCGATGTCACATAATTGGGTATCAGCATTTGGGTTAGACCTTCAGATACCTCTTCGTTCGGGAATCCCAACACATAACAACCGTTTTGGTAGCCCTTTAAGGTGAGGTAACCGCTTTGATATAGTGCGGCAATGATGTTGCTCTCTCCGTTGCCGAAGGTGGAGAGCATCTCGTTTGTAGCCATAAGGGTTCCCTCAAACTCGGGCATGCTGATGTCGCTTTTCGAAAGGATTCTGGTCAAGTAGGTCGGTGTCCCAGTGGCGAACCATTTGTTCTCTAATGTCTTTGTTTTCAATGCGCACAGCAAGCTGAAAGGGTTGTAAACGTCCTCAGAATATGGGCAAAAATGATAGCCGTCATATTTCTTTTTCAGCAACTCATACATTCGCTCTTTGCTGACTTTCATCTTTTCAGCGAAGATCCGAACCTCTTCGTCGAAATAAATATGTAATTCCTCTTCTGTGATTCCGCAAATGGAGGCGTAGTCATCGACCATGGAGATGTCTTCTGGATTGTTAGCTGCGCTGAAGATTCCTAATTTCCCGTAGCGTGTGACACCAGTCAGGAAGGCGAAGCGGATGTTGCGGTCCGCCTTCTTTAGGGTGCCGTATAGGCTTTGCAGGATATTCCTGTTCTTTTCCTGCAGGTCGGGCATTCCTATCGTGTCGGTCAAAGGTTTATCGTATTCGTCGATCAAGATTACAGCTTGTTGTCCAGTTTGTCTGGCGGCACGGCTAATCACTCCCTCAAAACGCAATCCGAATGTCGTTTCGCTTTCGTTTTTGCCATAAAGGTTCTCTTGGTCGAGCAAGAACTTGTTGATGATGGAGTGTACGGTTGCCTCGTCTGTGTAGGATTCTCCTGAGAAATCTATGTGGAACACAGGGTGTTCCGTCCAGTTTTTCTCCAATTTTTCTATGGCAAGACCCTTGAAGAGATCTTTCTTGCCTAAGAAGTAGGATTCAATCGTAGTGGTCAGTAGACTTTTTCCGAAGCGACGGGGGCGACTGAGAGAATAGTATTTTCCCGTATCCGCCAATTGATACACAAAGTTTGTTTTGTCTACGTAGACATAACCGCCTGTGATAAGTTCTTCGAAAGTCTGTATGCCGATTGAATATTTCATCTTTCTGTCCCTTGGGTTCTTTTCACAAAGAAAGTGATTTTGAATGAATTCTAAAAATTGAGCTATATTTAACTACTTGTCAGAGTGTTACATTTTATTTTCTCCCTCCGAACACTTTTTTTGAGGACGACATGGTTTGTCGCTCCTTCTTTTACTTTTGTCGTGAAGGTGAAAGGAATGGAGGGGAAGGAGAGAAAGAAGCGGTGAGTGATGATGAAGAAAAAAGGGACAAAGTTCCACGTATGTACGAAATTCTTCTTACATTTGGGTATTAACACTTAAAACGCGAATATTCAGAAAGAGAAGAAGAAAATAGTTACATATTGTTAGCGGCATTGGCAGCATCTCTAAAACCGACCAAATTTTAATGATAACGCCACAATGCACAATGGACAGCTGACGCTCGTATAGCGTGGGCTTTGTTCCTTGTGGCGTGGTTCTTGGTCGGACCTTAGAGATGGGGAATGGGTCCACGCTAATAAGTTATTGTTCAAAATTAAACTAAAAAAACCAAGGATATGGAACCAATTAACTTTTCGGAAAGTATCAAGATTCCTCAGAAGGAGGTGATTGATCAAAAATGCGAGCTTCAACTATTGCTTAACAAGATTTTCGTCGATAAAGACGGCTATAGTTGCATTGTTTGTGAAAAGACATTTGATTGGATGAGGACTCCTCATTGGGAGAACTCGCCTAAAGAATTGAAGGGGCCTTTTAAAAAGCTTTTTAATGCCTTGAAATCGTATCGGAACCAAGACGAAAAATTCGCAAAAAAGGATTATCAATTGCGTTGTGACTTTGTGAGTGACTATCACAAAGTGATTGTCGAATATGATGAGAGACAACATTTTTCGGAGGCGCGAAGGGTCTCTTTGGAATCTTACAAAGATATTCCTGTTGATTTCGATCGTGACTTATGGATTCGTGCATGTGCGGATGTGCAAGCGCATGATAATGAGCCTGAATACCGTGATGAGGGTAGGGCCTACCTGGATAGCGTCCGCGATATATTGGCTCAGAAGAATGGCTATAAATTGTACAGAATCATGCATGGGCAGTTTGACCTTTCGTCGAGCAATGCGCTTCGAGATTTGAAAAAGTATTTACGAATTAAGTAATAGTTAATAGTCTGTGCCATGAAAAAAGTCAATTTGAAAATAGGGTTGTTTATTCGGATGCGGAAATTCTCGACTGCAAAGAAACGGGAGTCTGCCGCTAATCAGAAAGAGTTGAGCCGAGCAATTGAACTTGTTAAAAAATCAGACTTGGATTTGTTGGTTTTCCCTGAAGCTGCGTGGTATTGTGACGGAGAATTATCTGATGCTGAGTGTAAGGAAATAGCACAATCTATCAGTAGGGAGACGGGGAAAGCTGTCATAATAGGTATAAAGTCTGGCAATGAGATTTTCAATATTTATGCAAACGAAAGTGCCTCAAAAGGAGATTCAAAACTGGAGCGTTACTCCAAACATACAATGACCTCGTTTTCCTCTTTTGACAAGTCTGGTTATCAAAAAAAACTCAATGACAATTTCCCCATTATCAAGTTGAAAGGAGTGACGATAGGCATGACTATTTGTTATGATTGTAATCATGCTCCATTCAGTAGAGTTTATGGAAAATGTGGCGTTGATGTCATCATTAATAACTCTGGACGAGATGTGGATTATGGCAAGTGGTATAAGTACAATAAGACAAGAGCCATTGAGAACAATTGCTACACACTGATGGTGGATGGTTATGTCTTTGGCGAAGGAGACGATCAAGGTGCGTATGCCCTTGGCTATAATCCTAACGGCAAAGAGTTGCCTTGCGTCGGATTGAAAAGCAAGCAAACCATAACCAAGCAAAAAAGCACCTATGACTTAGGCGAGGTTTATGTTTTTGATTTGTCGAAAGATGATGGTGGCGAATCTGCTGACATTACTTTGGATCAGCGGGAGACTGTAAACAAATTCGAAAATATATTTGTGCCTGTGGGGAATTCTTCTGATTTGCTGAAGAAAGCAAAAAAGCTGAGGGAGAATTTGTATGTGCTTCCACACAGGTATACTCAAGAAAAAAAATCTTATTCTTGTAATGTGGTTTTCTGCGTCGTAGAGGGGAGTGACATTGTTCTTCCAGAAAAGGTACTCCCTTTATTGTATGCGGATGAATTAGAGAGTGTAAAGGACAAACGTTACATCATTGTCAATAGGCATAAGAAGATAGATAAATCATTCTATGATAACAAGTTGTCTGTTCTTCTGAAGGTGAGAGCCATGGAGAATTATTGTGCAGTTCTTTTGGAGTCGGACAACATCAACAAATGTTATCAACCTACGATGACGAGGGGTTCTCAAGTGGTGAAGGCCGAAAAAGGAAGCTTTGGCATAGACTTGAATCGAACAAAAGGCCCAGAGGTGATTTGGAGAGATAAG
Organism: Paludibacteraceae bacterium; assembly: GCA_017553575.1. Lineage (GTDB taxonomy): Bacteria > Bacteroidota > Bacteroidia > Bacteroidales > Paludibacteraceae > RGIG10190. Next base: position 29,579 of record JAFZKQ010000067.1, on the reverse strand, counting down.
GACGGAATGAAAGCAGATTGGAGGGAGAATTTTGAATGGTTGGTAGGGCAATTGGAGAAGTTGTAATACTTTGATTTCCATTTACTTGCGTTGATTCCATACAAATTTGGAATACCATTCCAAATTTGTATGGAACTCGTCTATTTACCTATCAATTAATCATATAACCCCAACTGGAACAATCGTGTTCATTTTGTCGAGCGGGCAGACCACGGGGGAGAGGCAAATGACGGCTCCCTTTCCTGCTTGTTCTTGGAACTCGGAGAGCACTTTGAAGTTTTTTAAGGCCGTGTTGCCTGGGTCAGCACTCTTCTTGATCTCTATCGGGTAGAGCGTCCCATTTTCGATTATTATCAGATCGATTTCCGCCCCATTGTTGTCTCTGTAATAGCAGAGTCGGCTTTTTGTGTTTCGTCCGCTGTTGGCGTATTGTTTGATGATTTCGGAGACAATGTATGTCTCAAACATGGCTCCAGCCATGGCGGAGTTCTCCAACGAGCGGGGATTGTTCCATAAACTCAAATAGCAGGCAAGACCTGTGTCCATGAAATAGAGTTTCGGGCGTTTCACGATCCGTTTTATGGTATTGCCGGAATAGGGGTTCAGCAGATAAACCAACCCTGAGGTGGTCAGTAGGGAAAGCCATCTTTCTGCGGTCTTGTTGTCGATTCCGACATCTTTTGCCAAACTGTTCAAGTTTAGTTCCTGTCCCGTGCGTGCCGCCGTGCATGAGATGAAACGCAGGAATTCCGATTCCTTCTTGATTTCCAGCATCTCACGGATGTCACGTTCAATGTAGGTCTGTACATATCCCCCAAAATAGATTTCCGGACTGAGGTCTGGGTCGGCAATCATTTGTGGCATGCTTCCTCGATAAATCTTGTCAAAAATAGAGGTTAGTGTTTCTTCCGACTGCATTTTAAATGGGTTCGTCGGTAAAAAGGGAACCTCTTTTTCTCCTGCGATTTCGGCCCGGCTCAAGGAGTAGCAAGGCACGACAGCTACCCTGCCTGCCAGCGATTCGCTTATGTTCTTCATGAAACCGAACATCTGTGAGCCGGTCAGGAAGTACTGTCCATTTTTATGGTTGTTGTCCACTCGAATCTTTATGTGGGGAAACAACTCGGGAGCGTACTGAATTTCGTCGATAATCACAGGCGCAGGGTATTGCTGTAGAAACAATTCGGGGTCTTTCCGTGCCAAATCTCTCAGCACGGGGTAGTCCAATGTTACATATTTGATGCCTTCAATGCCGCTGAAAACCTGCTTCATGACGGTTGTTTTCCCTGTTTGCCTTGCTCCAGTCAAGGCCAAAACGGGGAAATGTTGCGCCAAATACAATAAATGTTCTTCTACTGCCCTTTTTATGTATGCCATATCTTTCTGATATTCAATTTGATTTTGTAAAGTTATACAAATTTGGAATACAATTCCAAATTTGTATAAGATATTTGTACTTTCTTACCACAATTTAGGAATTAAATACCGTTTTTGAGGATTGAGTTCTTCCTATTGCCCATGATACGAAGGCTTCCAGCCTTTTCTTCCTCATCGTTCCCTTCCGACAGCACCTGCGGTGCAATCGGTTACTAATAGGGAAGGCTTCCAGCCTTAAGGGTACCTCTTACTCATTCAATAGCTTTCCTTCAACTCCCATCAAAAAACAAACGGTTTTTGTGAAATGAATCTTTGCTTTATGGCTTGTCTTTCTTATCTTTAAGTGAATTTTAAATACCACCTTTATGCCTAAACAAGAATATTTTATCCGATACGCCACTATTGTTAAAGTGCTGAATGCGCCGAAGTCGTTTGAGGAAATCCGGCGGGCGGTGGAGGACGCTTACCACGATAGGGGATTGCAGGCTGTGGGGTATACTCAAAGGACGTTTCAGCGGGACAAGAATGATATATTGGAATTGTTCGGCATCGAAATTTGTTGTGGGTCAGAGTCCCTCTATTTCATTCGGAGCAACGGCTCTATCTATGAGGAGGTCAATCTCCGTATGATTGAGATGTTCGACCTGCAGCATTCGCTCCATTCCCAGAAAAACATCGAGGAGTATGTCCAACTTCAACATTGTGGCACGGAAGGATCGGAAAATATCCATACCCTTATCTCCGCTTGCGCCGATCGTAGGGTTGTGCGTTTTGTCTACCGTTATATTTGGCAAGAGATGGAGGGCGTCCGTGCTGTCTATCCTTACGGACTGAAGGAGTTCGATAAACGTTGGTATTTGGTGGCTTGGGATCCTCAAAAGGGAGGCTTCCGCACGTACGGCTTGGATCGGATTCACGATTTGGAGGTGGCGGAGGAGAAATTTTCTCGTCGTGAGGATTTCTCTCTAGAGGAGTATTTTAAGGACTATTACGGTATTTGGTCAACCAAAGAGCCACCTGTGACTGTCCAACTTCTTTCGACTTCCCAATATGCCAATTATCTCAAGTCCTCGCCATTGCACCCTTCTCAACGAATCGTCTGGGAGAACGAAGATGAGAGCCTCTTCGAGTTGACGGTCTACCCATCATGGGACTTCATCCAGAAATTGATGACCATGGCCGACCAAGTGCGGGTCCTGCAACCAGACTCTCTTCGTGATGATTTGGTTTCTGCGTTGGAGGGTGCGGCTGGTTATCAGATTAATAAAAGCTATTGATACCTTCCGTCTTCATTGAATAGGTGTGGAAAACTATGCTATTTCCCCGTTCCACAACTTTTTCAGGAAGTCGAGCGAATAGAAGTATTCGATGTCGTCAGACACCCTGCTGATGCGGTCTTGTGAGACAATAATTAGACGGCTCTCAGGATGCTCCTCACGAAAAGCCTTAAGCCCTTTCAAATGTTTGTTTTGGATCTCTGTGGCGGATTTAATCTCGATGGCCACCTCTGCATCACCCAACACCACATCCACTTCTATCTGTGTGTATGTCCGCCAATAGGAGAGCTTCGTTTGGCTATGGGAATAGCCAAGGAAGGCGATGATCTCTTGGACGATCAGATGTTCAAAAGCATGCCCGTATTCCGGTGTCCCTGGGCGCAAATCATTCCTTCCTAAAAGATAATTGGTTACACCGACGTCGAAAAGATAAAAGCGAGGAGATTGTACCAATCTTCTCTTTTTCACTTTCGTATAGGCAGGTATCATATGTCCCAGCAGGGTGTCTTCCAGTATTTGGAAGTACTCCTTCACGGTATTCGCACTTACACCACAATCGGTGGCGATGTTTTGGTAGTTTACCATTTCCCCATCTGTTAGGGCGGCGATTTCCAAGAAACGTGAGAAGTTGGTGAGATTCCTGACGAGCGACTCGGCTTGGATCTCTTCCTTCAGATAGATGCCGACATAGGCTCTCAGCAAAGCAGTAGCATCTTCTTTTAAATAGTGGCGGGGAAGCAGTCCATTCCGTAATGCTCTATTTATGTCAAAATTAGGAATCTCTGCACTTGTCAAGGGGTACATGTAGTAGGGGATGGCACGGCCACCTAAGGTGTTGACTCCTTCTCTGCGAAGTTTTCTCGCACTGGAGCCACAAAGGATAAAGCGCAGGTGCTTTCTGCTGATTAGCCAATGGACCTCATTCAGTAGCTCTGGCACTTGTTGAATCTCGTCAATGATAATCAAAGAGGATTCAGGAAGGTTTTGGTAGGCCTCCCTTAGCAAAGAGGGCTTTTTGCGGTATCTGTCCAGCAAATCGGTCTCTAATAGGTCGATATACGTTGCTTTAGGGTATCGCTCCATTAAGAAAGTTGTCTTCCCTGTTTGCCTTGCGCCGAACAGAAAGATGCTTTCCTCCTCGTCTGTTATGTTTAACTTCCTCTCTATCATGCTTTATCTTTTATAGAATGCAAGACAAATGTACATAGAAATCTTGAAAATCCGCAGTTCTACTTCGGTTTTTGATTGAAAATCCGTAGTGCCACTTCAGTTTTTCAATGAAAATCCGCAGTAGGAAACATTTTTACCTTCCGTCCATAGACGGTATTGCCTAGCAAAGCCAAAGCGCCAACAGCCTCTATGATCATAGATAAATCTTGCAAAAAACGAATGGGTCTATTTCTCTCAATACGTACACGTCAAGGGAAGCATTCCTCTATCTCTTCCGCTTCCTCGAAGCGGAGCTGGCTCGGATCGTGCCGGTTCGCACCTTCTCCCTCATGCGCTTACACTCTTCACAATTCGATTTGATTATATCCATCTTACGTTTCTGATATTCCCGAGAATCGCTGCTTTCCCGACCAACTGTTTTTATCACATAGATGGTGTCCGCTTTGGGGTGTATTCCTTCACATAAATGGTATAGCCTCCAGGATATCCTTCCTCGAAATAGAAATTGTCGAACTCCCCGCAGAAAGGTTCCCAAGGGGTTGTGTCTCGCCAACTAAAACCTTCCCTGACCTGATAGCACAACGAATCGTTGACCACAATTCTATTTCGATGGATCTTCATGTATTGCGCTTGGTTATCTAGCGAGAAACCGAGGCTGGCGGAGAAGAGGATCAGCAGGATTGCTAGGAGAGATTTGTATATACGAAGACCATTGTAATTAATTGAATATGAATGTCATATCACAAATATAATCAATAGTTCAATAAATCACAAGGGGCAACCACCATTTGATCGGGGTTCATTCCTCTTTTCTTGAGGACATCCTCCATACCGTCGATACGATACTCACGGATCTTCCGAGGGTGACAAAGCTCTATGCCTAATTGTGTCTTGTAGATGTCGTAGATTAGTTCTGAGCAATACCATTTGTCATTGCCAAACTTGAAGGCAAGGTCGTATGGTTTACCAAGGTATTTCTTGTATTTGATTTTTACAGGTTCTCTTTTCACACGCATCTTCTTCACCTTCCCGTCTTTCCCTCGCTTGATCCACTCCTGCAAGGGTGTTAGCTTGACCACCTTGGAGGCTTCCAGCACATACATCTTCTTGTTCTTCTCAACCACGACGCCGCAATGGGACCATTTCGACCCAGTCGCTTTCTGAATCAATGGGGATTGATGGCTCTTCGAGACTTGGAAGAGGATATCACCCTCCTTGTAACCTCTTTGTTGGTATGCCCAATAAGCGAAGGCGCTTACGGATAGCAGGAGGAATAGAATGAATAATTTCTTTTTCATGGTGGGTATGATGGGGGAAAATAATGTTTATCTACCCGCAATCTCCGCTTTTATATCATTGACGATATAAGTATCGGACATGATTTGGTAGCCATACTTGGGGTCATGCATCTGCTCCCCCACCTTAGAGCGATAAAACAGCAACATTGCCCGTTTAGGGGAGATGTCTAACTCATCGGCCAATTGGAGGATGACACGAGCTATCTTGCGGTATAGAATATAATCTTTCATATTTCCTCGTATTTTTCAAAGACAAGATAACGATCAATAATCTCTTGATTGCGGATGCATATTTGATGACGCAACTCTTCTTTTACAAGTCTGTCGATGGCTTGCTCTGAGGTGATGAATCCATCCACATAGGCATCCACTGTGGTAATGAAACTGTCATTGGCGATACCACCCTCAATCCAGTCCCAATCCATCCATGGAGATTTTCCCTTGCGACTATCTGCCACAAAATCTAGCCAAGCTTGGTCATATTTTGGGAAAATTTTCATGGCGTATTTTTCTGATAAAAAGGCTTCTACGTCAAAATGGTATACGTTGACAACCGCCTTTTGCCATTCCTTCCTTGAAGATTTCGCAACAGCCCATTTTTCGGCTTGTTCACGATTGTTTGTGACATAGAATCCTTGACCGAAATCTAAATCGGGGCGGCCCACATTCACAAGAGGGGCATTCACCTCAACAGTGCCACCATGATAGAGAATCTTATTCTTTTCCATCCGCCTCGTAGTTTTGCAAGGTTTCGATAATGTCATCCGCCACGTATTCTACGCTCTGTGTGTGCAACACGTCATAGAAACGGATTAACCGTCCGTCGATGAGGTTTTGACGTTCCAATCGCTCCACAAGTTCGGAAGGCGAGATGCCCATCTTGCGAGCAGCCGCTTCAATAACAAAGACCATATAACGCATTTGGTCGCCTTCGGGGGTTCTTGCTTGTCCTTCCATGCTTGCGATTTTTATACAAGGGCGAACCATTGTGTAATGATCCGCCCTTTTGTATGTTTTTACTGTAGGCTATTACGCCTTCTTCACCTCGATATTCACCTTGAAATCGTCGAAGTCCAACTCAGTTGGGTTGGCCACCTTGTCCACCAATGTGATGTTGTTGGCAAGTACTTGAGAGGAGATGTACTCCTTGAACTCTGTCACAGCATCGTTTACATTGTCCGACTTCTCGATGTCGATGAGGATCTTGTCTGTGATTTCGAATCCGCTTGACTTACGGATGTTCTGGATACGGTTGATGAACTCGCGGGCGATACCCTCTTTTTGGAGCTCTGGCGTGATTGTCACGTCGAGTGCGATGGTAATCGTTCCGTTGTTGGCAACCAACCAGCCTGGAATATCTTCGGAGAGGATCTCCACGTCGCTCTTTTCCACCGTAACGACGTTGCCCTCTACGTTGATTTCATATATGCCGTTCTTCTCGAACTTGGAAATCTCCTCCTGTGGCAAGGTTTGCAACTGAGCGGCAACTGCCTTCATGTTCTTTCCGCACTTAGGCCCCAGTTTCTTGAAGTCTGGCTTGATTCGTTTCACGAGGATGCCTGCTGAATCGTCCACGAAGTTGATCTCCTTGACGTTGACCTCGTTCATGATCAAATCCTTTACGGCTTCGATGTTCTCTTGCTCGTGTTCTGCCAAGATAGGCACCATGATTTGCTTCAACGGTTGGCGAACCTTGATGTTCTCTTTCTTACGAAGGGACAAGGTCATGGATGAGATGTCCTGTGCCAATTGCATACGCTCTTCCAATGGCTTGTTGATCAACTTCTCGTCATATTTAGGGAAGTTGGCCAAGTGGACGGATTCGCTCTTGTCGCAACCTGTTGCGTTGTTCAAGTCTAAGAACAATTGGTCTGCGTAGAAAGGAGCGATAGGCGCCATCAAGCGGGCGATGGTATCCAAGCACGTGTAGAGGGTTTGGTATGCCGCCAATTTGTCTTCGGTGAGTGTGCCTCCCCAGAAACGTTTACGGTTCAAACGCACGTACCAGTTGCTCAAGTGGTCGTTGACGAAATTGGAGATAGCACGGCCGGCCTTGGTTGGCTCGTAGTCGTTGTAGCTCTCGTCGATTTCCTTGATTAGGGAGTTGAGCAAGGAGATGATCCAACGGTCGATTTCCGGACGTTTCTCCATTGGCACCTGTGGTTGGCTGTTGGTGAAGTTGTCCACATTCGCATACAATGCGAAGAAGGAGTAGGTGTTGTAAAGTGTGCCGAAGAATTTGCGGCGAACCTCCTCGATACCGTCCGTGTCGAACTTCAAGTTGTCCCAAGGGGATGCGTTCGTGATCATGTACCAACGGAGCGGGTCGGAACCATACTTCTCGATAGCACCGAACGGATCTACTGCGTTGCCCAATCGTTTGGACATCTTGTTACCGTTCTTATCGAGCACCAAACCATTGGATATAACGGCCTTGAAAGCGACGCTATCCTTGATCATGGTGGAGATGGCGTGCAACGTGAAGAACCAACCACGAGTTTGGTCTACACCTTCTGCGATGAAGTCGGCAGGGTAGAACTCGCCGTTGTCCACAACCTCTTTGTTTTCAAAAGGGTAGTGTTGTTGAGCGAAAGGCATGGCACCTGAGTCGAACCAAACGTCGATCAAATCCGCCTCACGCTTCATTGGCTTGCCGCTGTCGGAAACCAAGATGACGCTGTCGATATATGGACGGTGGAGGTCGATGTTCTTAGGATCATAATTCTCCTTCGAGTAATCGCCCACCTTGAAGTTCTTCCAAGGGTTCTCCTTCATGAATCCAGCCTTGATGGATTTCTCGATCTCATCGAACAACTCTGCGATGGAACCGATGCATTTCTCCTCCGTGCCCTCTTCCGTACGCCAGATTGGCAATGGAGTACCCCAATAGCGCGAGCGAGAAAGGTTCCAGTCGTTCAAGTTCTCCAACCATTTTCCAAAACGGCCTGTACCCGTTGATTCAGGCTTCCATTGGATGGTCTTGTTCAATTCGATCATACGCTCACGGGCCTTGGTAGACCTGATGAACCAGCTATCCAACGGATAGTAGAGCACAGGCTTGTCCGTACGCCAGCAGTGAGGGTAGTTGTGGACGTGCTTCTCGATCTTGAAGGCCTTGTCGGTCACCTTCATGTCCATACAGATGGAGATATCGAGAGTCTCGTCCTTATCGGTCAAGTTAGGGTCGTAGGCGTTCTTTACGAAACGGCCCTCGAATTTCTTGTAAGCTTCAACATTGATGTGGCCCTTTACATAGGCTGGGTCCAAATCGGCCAACAGATAGAACTTACCGGTCAAGTCTACCGAAGGACGAAGGTTGCCGAACTTGTCGACCAATTGAAGAGGAGGAATGCCGGCGGCCTTAGCCACCTTCGCATCGTCCGCACCAAAGGTAGGCGCGATATGTACGATACCGGTACCGTCCTCTGTCGTGACGTAATCGCCAGGGATGACACGGAATGCTTGGTCAGCGTTCTCAGGTGTGATCCAGTCGAAGAGTTGCTCATATTTCATGCCTACAAGGTCAGTTCCCTTGTATTCGGCAATCACTTTGAACGGAATGAGTTTGTCGCCCTCTTTGTAGTCCTCCAAAGCCAACTCGGCAGCTTTAGGGTTGAAGTGGGCGTTCACCAAATCTTTCGCCAACACATAAGTGGCAGGCTTACCCGTGTAAGGGTTGTAGGATTGGACAGCCACGTAGGTGATGTTCGGGCCGACGCAAAGAGCCGTATTGGACGAGAGGGTCCAAGGCGTAGTGGTCCATGCTAAGAAGTATGGAGTACCGAACTGCGCCATCTCAGGCTTAGGATCCACCATCTTGAACTGCGCCACGACGGTCGTATCTTTCACGTCACGGTAGCAGCCTGGTTGGTTCAACTCGTGGGAGCTGAGTCCTGTACCTGCTGCAGGCGAGTAAGGTTGGATAGTATAACCCTTGTAGAGGTATCCCTTCTTGTATAATTCCTTCAAGAGATACCACAAGGTCTCGATATACTTGTTGTCGTAAGTGATGTATGGGTTTTCGAGGTCCACCCAGTAACCCATCTTTTGTGTCAAGTCGGTCCACTCCTTGGTGAATTTCATCACGTTGGTGCGGCAAGCCTTGTTGTAGTCGTCCACGGAGATCTTCTTTCCGATGTCCTCCTTTGTGATGCCGAGTTCCTTCTCAACACCCAGTTCGACAGGAAGTCCGTGTGTGTCCCAACCAGCCTTACGCTTTACGTGGAATCCCTTCATGGTTTTGTATCTGCAGAAAATATCCTTAATGGAGCGAGCCATCACGTGGTGGATGCCCGGCATTCCGTTTGCTGACGGAGGGCCTTCGAAGAATACGAAAGTGGGAGCTCCTTCGCGGGTTGATACACTTTTGTGGAACACATCGTTCTCGTTCCACTGTTTCAAGACCTCCTTGTTGATTTCCGAGAGGTTGAAGTTGCTGTGTTCTGCAAATTTCTTAGCCATTTATATTTTGAATTTCTATTGTTTTGTCCAATTAGGAGATAGGGTCAATCAGCACCCTATCAACAAGTTTTGCAAAGTTACCGTTTAATCTGTAAAAAATATGCAATTCGAAGTCAAAAAATGAATTTGAGGGCGTTGGCAATTCGTCCAACTGTCGAAATGACACGTGTGGAGAGGTCTCAGAAAACCGCTCTTTCCCAAAATGATACGTTCTTGCCCCTTCTTTAATCGAAGAAGCTAGTGTAAAATTCCGTTTTGAATTTGATGAGTTTGTCTGCGATTGTCTCGTTTAGTTGAGGCAGGATAATCATCTCTCTTCCCCCAGGGAGGTTGATGCGTTTTGTGTTGGCAATTTCCAACGGTCTTTTGTGGACGATGGCGATAAGTTGCTCTTGAAGGAAGAGCAAGGAGAGTCGGTCTGCCCCTGGGTCGGAGAGCCAACTGTCCTCCAAGATATATTCCTCGATGTCAGAGAGATCCTTGTATTCTTCCGTGTAGAAATCGAGGTTGGTGAGCAACGAATCCAGTTGATAGTAGACGAAGTCGTATTTGCTGACGATCTCTTCCATGCCAGACATCGTCTGATTTTGGGCGGAGGCGCATCGCTCTTTTATGATATTTTCGAGGATGGACTTGGTGTTGATGTCAGATCTCTTGATGAATCCGCGGAGGATGCCGAGTGGGGAACTTCCGTTTTTGTCTTTGTCCCAGAAACTTTGTGTCTTGTACACTTGACCAATCGTCTCTTTCTCTTGGTTGGTTAAGTTTTTGCCCTCTTCGATTTCATTGCTGCTCGCCTCTTGTGGGGAGATGGCGACAGTGACGGCCAATTCGTTCCATTCGGGGTTGTCGGTCGGTACACTTTCGATCTGGGTTCCAGCATAGATGGAGAAAAGGGCATTTCCGCCGATGCTGTCATAGACGTAACACGTGTCTTTTAAAATTTCTTCTTTTAGGGGAATTTGGTTGCTGCTGTTCCCCCTTTTTAGTCGGTTGGGGTCGCAGCTCTCCAAGGAGAAAGCCAAAGCTATGCTTGGAATGACCATTATGAGCGATTGTCTATTCATCTACCTCCCGTATTTACGAATTTTCAACGTGCCAAATTACTCATTTCTTGGCAATGGAGAGTGTGAAAAGAGGATAATATTCCCCCAATTAAACATTATTTAACCGCTTTCCATGATTTATTGCATAATATTTTGCGACATAATTGTTTAGTCTATTTTTTTTGTATAGATTTGCAAGATTGGATATGGTATGTGAGTTGACCTATGTGTTATCTCAATATGGTGGTGATTTTTTAGAATTTCATCTTTTTTTGTAGTATGGCAATGATTCGTCTGAGACATATTCTTATTTTAATCGGGTGTTTGTTTTCATCTCTTCTTCTTTATGCAGAGGATGCATGTGACAACTATTCTCGATGGATTGGCTTTACGTCAACGAAGACGATTCTTCCGGATGGAACTGCTCATTTTGATACCACCTATTATACTCCCTCTGAATTTTTTGGCCTCAAAGATGCGTTGCCTGATTATACGGATGATGGTAATGATAATGGAAATACGATGGGTTTCATTTTCCGTGATACGACTTGTTGCTCGGATTATTTCGAGTTGGAAGCTGTCATGAATACGACGACCAATAGGCACATAGTCATGGGTCTTGAACCTATCTTTGAACCTGAGATTGATTGGAGAAGCCTGCGAAGTTCTCGTGTTGGCTCGGATTCTAAAAAGATAGAGATCCATTTGTCGGGTGATGGTCGTCCGAAATCGCCACTGAGGGCGGGTGATATTACTGTTATGACGTGGGTTTATAAAGACGGGGTTCTTACTGCCTATGGTGATGATATATCGACTTGGGAATTCCCTCTCTGTGGAATTTACGATATTACCGTTTCTTGGAAAAGAGGTGGAGGATATATAGAATCGCTTACGTACAAGGATTATACAAATAACACTTCTTATACTGAGGATTTTTCGGATTGCCAAAACATCCAGTTGTTTCCGGAGTGTCCTCCTGAACCTATTGTGGAGTTGAAGGCGTGGTATGATAAGCCTACGTGTGAAGATCCGACCTTACGGTTCCATAGTGAGTCGAACCTTTTGGAGGATTTCCATTGGGTGGATCCTTTCGGAAGGGAGTTCAGTGAGGAGCAAAATCCTGTGATAGGCGACGGCTTTTCTGCTAGGAGTGGAACCTATTGGGTATGGGGTAAGTTGACCCGTTGCTCGGAGCCCGTCGTTGCGCGCGTGGATGTGATGGTGCCAATACCTGAGCCTGTGAGTGATACGGTTCAGGTGGTCTCTTGCTCGAACGAAGATTTGGTGATTGGCGGTAAATTAGTGACGGAGGAGGGCTTTTATAGTGACACGGTGCGCACGGCCAATGGCTATTGCGATAGTGTGACGGTCTATAATGTTTATCTTGTCCGTCCGAAAGAGGAAGTTGTGGATTTGGAGATCTGTCATGGAAGTACGGTCTCTTTCAAGGACATTGTGTATGATAAGGGCGGTCTTTATGAGTATTCAGAGAAGAGTAAAATCTCCGATTGCGATAGTATCCATTATGTGATAAATGTTAAAGAGAACCCTACTTATTTTATCTCGCGCCATGCGGTGATTTGTGAAGGGGATACGCTTGAAGGTCATTGGAAGGATGGCGTTTATGAGGATTCCTTAACTTCGGTTTCGGGATGTGATAGTGTTGTCTTATTGAATCTTATGGTCTTGCCTAAGCCTAAGTCCGATACGGTAAAGGTGATTTCTTGCGAGGGTGATTTCTTGGAGATTGCTGGTAAGCGGGTGACGGAGGATGGCTTTTATAGTGACACGTTGTTGGCCTCAAATGGCCTTTGCGATAGTGTGACGGTCTACGATGTCCATATTGTCCATACGGAAAAGGAAGAAGTTGAATTGGTAATCTGCGCGGGAGGTTCGGTCGAGTTCAATGGTAAAACCTATACTTCGGGAGGTGCCTATACGGATGTCCTGAAGAGTAAAATATCTGATTGTGACAGTGTTTATTATGATATCCATGTGGAGGAACTCCCTGTCTATCATACTGACATAGATACGACCATCTGTCAAGGCGAGAGCTTTAAGAACTATACGGAGCCGGGTGTCTATACGGAGACCTTTACGGCAGCCAATGGTTGTGACAGCGTGGTGGTCTATACGATCAATCTCATGCAGCCGGAGGAGGTGGATGTTGAGTTTGTGATTTGCGAAGGCGACTCTGTCCTCTTCAACGGAAAGATGTATAAGCAGGAGGGCATCTATTCGGATGTGCTGAAGCGGAAGTTCTATGATTGCGATAGTGTTCGTTATAAGATTAATATTCGGGAGAATCCTTCCTATTTCGTAGAGCGTCAAGAGGTAATCTGTTTTGGAGAATCGTTTGAGGGACATACGGAGACAGGAATCTATACGGATTCTTTGACTTCGCTCACGGGGTGTGATAGTATTGTGCAGTTGAGCTTGGAGGTCTTGCCGAAACCGGAAAGCGATACCGTTAAGATAGTCGCTTGTGAGGAGGACGAAGTGCTTGTTGCTGGCAAAGTTGTGACGGAGGACGGCTATTATGAAGAGAAGTCGCTTACTGTCAATGGCCAATGCGATAGTGTGGCGGTCTATGATGTTACCATCCTTCGTCCGAAAGTTGAAGTGCTCGATTTTGAGATTTGCGAGGGTGATTCTGTCTCTTTCAACGGAAAAACCTATAAGAAAGGAGGCTCTTATGCCGATGCATTGCCACGGGTGAATTATGCTTGTGATAGTGTCCGGTATGAGATTAACATTAAGGAGCATCCTACCTATTTCATAGCTCGTTACGATACGATATGCTATGGAGAGTCTTTGGCGGGGCGCTCCGAGACGGGTGTCTATACGGATTCTTTGTCCACGGTTAGCGGTTGTGATAGCATCCTGCAGTTGAATTTGGAGGTGTTGCCGAAACCTGCGAGTGATACCGTTGAGATAATCGCTTGTGAGGGAGATGAGGTCCTTGTGGCTGGCAAACTCGTGACGGAGGACGGCTATTATGAAGAGACGTTGCTTGCCGCCAATGGTAAGTGTGACAGTGTGGCGGTCTATGCAGTCCGGATCCTTCGTTCGAAGCGTGAAGAGGTGGATTTGGTGATTTGTGACGGCGATTCAGCCTTTTTCAATAAGAAGAAGTATACGTTGGAAGGCACTTATGCGGATACGCTGAAGTATGCGGATTCCGTTTGTGATAGTATCCATTATGAGATTCATGTCAAGGTGAACCCTACGTATTTTATTGCACGTTATGATACAATATGCTATGGCGAGGCTTTGGAAGGCCATACGGAGACGGGAGTCTATACAGACTCGCTTACTACGGTTAATGGCTGTGATAGTATCTTGCAGTTGAATCTGGAGGTCTTGCCTGAACCAAAGAGCGATACCGTCGAGGTGGTCGCTTGCGAAGGGGATGATTTGCTTATTGCAGGCCAAAAGGTGACGGAGGACGGTTATTATAGAGAGAATTTGTTTACCGTTGTTGGCCAATGTGACAGTGTGGCGGTCTATGCAGTCAAGATTCTTCGTCCGAAGCATGAAGAGGTGGATTTGGTGATTTGTGAAGGCGATTCTGTCCTTTTCAATGGAAAGAACTATAAGCGGGGTGGTACTTATGCGGATACGTTGAAGTATGCGGATTCCGTTTGTGATAGCGTCCGATATGAGATATTGGTTAAGGAGAATCCTACCTATTTCATCGCACGTTATGATACGATATGCTATGGTGAGACTTTTGAGGACCATGCGGAGACAGGTGTCTATACGGACTCTCTTGTTTCTGTCAATGGTTGTGATAGTGTCATGCAGTTGAATTTGGAGGTCTTGCCGAAAATAGTAGGCTACGAAACGGTCTCCATTTGTGAGGGTGATGTCTTCTCGATTTCCGATAAGGAGTTTACGGAGACGGGCGAGTATGAGGTCAATATGGGAAGTGTAGGACGATGCGACTCTTTTGTGGTTGTCCAGCTCCAAGTGGATCCATACTTCTCTTTGTCAAAGCCTGAGGATGTGGAGTCTTGTGAACGGGTGGAGGCTCAATTGCAGGTCGATTCGATACCTGATGCCGAATATCAGTGGAAGCCGGCTAGTTTCTTGTCGGCTGCGAATCGCTTCAATCCGTTTGTCTCTACGCCGATGAGCCTTACGTATCAAATCTTAGTTCGCCGTGGCGCTTGTGCGGATTCGACGACGTTGGATGTGTATGTCCATCCAGTTCCATCCATTGATCGTGTGGAACTTTTCCCAGAAAAGAAGGAGATTGTGATTAATGCGGCAAACGATCCTGATTACACCTATTCTTTGGATGGAGAGCAGTGGCAGACCTCACCAATGTTTGTTGAAGATGTCCCAGTCGGGGTCTCTTTCGCTTATGTCCGAAATGTTTATGGATGCCAGAATTCTTTGCCGTTCTATTTCTTGATTCCGATTTATCCGGAAGATCACATGTCGCCGAATGGGGATGGCATAAAGGATACTTGGGAAGTTGAGAATTTAGGATATTACAAGCATTATAAGGTTCGCATATACGATAGATATGGCAAGATGTTGGTGGAATATCAGGATGAGTATCCAGGTTGGGATGGTGTCTACAACGGGGCAGATATGCCGTCTACCGACTATTGGTATGTCATAACGGTGGATGAATTGGATTATGAGGTAAGCGGACACTTTACGTTGCTGAGAAGGTAATGACAATTAAGAATTTTGAGTTAAGAATTAAGAGATCTAAAAGTTGATTTTTTAGTGCTGAGACTTTGCGTTTCAGGGTGGGGAAGATTCCTATAACTGTGATTAGAAAACGGTTCCTGTTTAACCTTTGCTTTTCTTCTGAATGTCTTGGCAAATCAGTCCTGCGAGGGTGAACCCGAAAATGGCGGTGATATGAGCCATTGTTCCGTTGATTTGAGCCTTTTTGCTGTTCCAATCGGCATTGTTCGTCTCCTTTTTGCTACAAACACATTGGTCGGTACCACAGTTGCCACCTTCGCCTTGATTTTCCAATAACTCTTCGCTGTAGACGCATTGAATCTTGTGTTTAGGGAAGGTCTTCTCTCTCTTCATCTTTTTGCGCAGGGCGGATCCGAGCGGACAACCTCTTACGTTCCAAAATTCGGCTACCTTGATGGCGGTTGGGTCCATCTTGAGGGCTGCCCCCATGCTGGAGAAGAGTTTTCCTTTCTGTTTGCTGCCTTCCAATAATAGATGGGCCTTGTTGGAGAGGCTGTCGATGGCATCCACGATGTAATCGTATTCCTCCAAATGGAATTCCGTGTAATTTTCAGGCGAGTAGATTTTTTGAAGAGCCGTGATTTCTGCAGTGGGGTTGATTTCAAGCAGGCGTTCCTTTAGGACTTCCACCTTGGGTTTGCCGATGGTCTTTGTGGTTGCCAATAGTTGACGGTTGATGTTGGTGATGCAGACACAGTCGGAGTCGACGATGGTCAGATGTTTGATTCCTGATCGAACCAAACTCTCTGCGCACCAACTGCCTACGCCTCCCACACCAAAAACGATGACTTTCTGACGGGAAATGAGGTCCATCATCTCATCGCCTACCAATAACTTTGTCCTGTTGAATATGCCTGTCTCTATTCCCATCTCTTTTTGTATTTGGTTGGAAGAAACAAAAGGAGGCTCCCTAAAGAAGCCACCTCTTGTCTGTAAAATTCTGCACTAATCCTATTTGTCAGAAATAAGATTATTATTTGTTCGAAATTTATTGTGCGGCGTGTCGTTTTCGTAAAGAGACAAGGCATGCCTTGTCTCTACGTCGTCTTACTCCCACTCAATTGTGCCAGGAGGCTTGTGTGTCACGTCATACCACAAGGAACCTGCACCTTCGGCAACGAATCTGCCCCAGAGTCCTTCCAAAAGCTTTTGGTCAATCTCCGCAAAGTTGGCGGTCATGGCCTCCGAACTGTTGACAGGGCGCATTACGATGCAAGGCTTCTCTTGAACGGTCAACGGAACCAATACGACAGGCATTTGCCAGATGGATTCGTAGAGGTTGTTCTCTTGCAAGAACTCCGTACAGATGTTGTCGAATTTGCGCAAAACGTCGAAATGATCCTTGGTTGCATATTGTTCCACCAATTTAGGCATTTCGTTGGATACGCTGCCGACTTGCCAAATGACACGGTTGATGACCTTGAAGCGGTTTACCAACTCAGTACTGAACTTTTCGCATTGTTTCCATGTGAGGTTGGCTGTCGTCAAAAGGAATGGTTGCGCGTAGGTCCTTCCGTCTCCTTGTACGCCCACGCTCTTGATAGGGAGAACTTTTCCTTCGATTTTGTTCTCCTTGAGGTAATCTTCCAACCCTGGAACGTCTGCGTTTGAAGCGAACACACCCTTGCCGTCTGAGCAGAGAAGTCGCACGCCAAGGCCTGGGCCTGGGAAAGGGTGTCTCCAAACAAGGTTATGAGGGATGCCCAACTCTTCGCCCAACATACGCACTTCGTCCTTGTAGAGGTCTGCCAACGGCTCAAGCAATAATCCTTGTGCCATCAAGTCCATCACCTCCTTTACGCGGTTGTGGTGGGTTTTGATGAGGTCGGCATTCTTCGTGCCTCCACTCTCGATAGTGTCTGGGTAGATGGTGCCTTGCGCAATCATCCACTCTTTCGGATCGAGGTTGAGTTTTGCCATCTCTTCGTCTTTTACGACCAAGAACGTGGCACCGATTCTTTTTCTTTTCTCTTCTGGGGCCGTGATGCCCTCCAATTTGCTGAGGAATGTGTTGGTCGCATCCACCACACGGAGGTTGTGCATGCCTTCAGCCTTCAAGAAATCGATGATCTTGGCGGATTCGTCCATTCTCATCATACCGTTGTCGATGTGGAGACCCATCACACGATCCGTACCTAAAACACGGTTCAGCAAGACAAAAGCAACGGTGCTGTCCACGCCGCCTGATACGAGTAGGAACACTTTTCTGTCGCCCACCTCTTTCTTGATTTTCTCAGAGATGAGTGGCATGTAACTTTTCATGTTCCATGTGCGTTGGCATCCGCAAATGTCGATGAAGTTGTCCAAAATCTTCATGCCGAATTTGCTATGGGTCACTTCCGGATGGAATTGGATACCGTATATCTTTCGTTCGTCAAGGGCCACAGCTGCGATAGGGCAGTCCTTAGTGGAGGCGATGATCTTGTAGCCTTCAGGAAGTTTCTCAACTGCGTCGCCGTGGCTCATCCACATCGGAGAGGATGCAGGGATTCCTTTCAATAGCGGATGTTGAGGCTCCTTCAAAAGCAGGTCGGCGATGCCGTATTCCTTCACTTTTCCTGGACGTACAGATCCTCCTAATTGCGAAGCCATCAGTTGGTGGCCGTAGCAGATTCCCAATTTCGGAACGGGAATGTTTAGGATTTCCGGGTTGTAGTCGGGAGCATCTTCAGCATAGACGCTGGAAGGTCCTCCACTATAGATGATGCCCTTTGCACCAGCCAACTCTTCGACGGAGGCTGTTGGAGAGCAGATCTCCGTGAAAACGCCCAAACGGCGCACTCTGTTTGCTATGAGGTGGGCATATTGTCCACCGAAATCCAATACGATAATTTTCTCTTGCATGAGCAATTTATGTTTAATGGGGAATCCTCCCCGATTAGTCGTTTGTTGTCGGACGCTTGAACTTTGCGAGAATGCTATTTCAACAGTTGGTCGAACAGCGTATCTGACGTGTCCATATAGTCCATGGTGTGTTTGGCCTTCAGGTAGAAGGGCTCTCTTTTGCCGAGTCCCTCCTCGATGAATTGAAGTAATTCCTCGTCGTTCTTTCCTTGAAGCAGAGGCCGGTTCTGTTTGGATGTCTTCAAGTATTCGAACAATTCTTTGGGAGTCGCCTTTAAGTAGACGGTCTCTCCGGCTTGGTTCATTACATCGATGTTGTCGAAGAAGCAAGCTGCTCCGCCACCTGTTGAGATGACCGCATCTTCAAATGCTGAGACTTCAAGCAGCATGTTGTGTTCTATTTGGCGGAAGCCTTCTTCGCCTCTCTCCTCGAAGATTTGAGGGATGGTTTTGAAGAAGCGGTTCTCGATGTAATGGTCGAGATCGATGAATTCCAAGCCATATTTTTTAGCTATCCTTTTTCCTGTTGTGGTCTTCCCACAGCCCATATAGCCTATCAGAAAAATTCTTTTCATCTTGTAGTTAATAATCGCTTTCGTAATCGTAATAATCCACCTCTTGAGGTTGAGGCTTCAATCTGTTCCTTGTGAAATAGACGGGGACGACAAGTGCTATTTTGACACGTTCCCCGTTGTAGGCTCCCGCACGGAACACAGGAAGGCTTTGCATGATGCGCATGGCCTCATTGTCGTATGCTTCGTTGACAGATTGGACCACCTCCTGTCTCGTGGCGCGTCCGCATCGGTCGATGACGATTTGTACATAGACGATACCTTTGGCGCGGTAGACGGTCTCTTCACCACCCGGAACTTGAGAGGGCACTACGGAATCGATCACGTCGGGATATTCGATGTTGGAGTGTACATAGCGGGTGAACTGCACATCACCACCTCCAGGAAATTCAGGGAGACGGGTGTCTCTTGGCATTTTCTGGTAAGAGCCTCCGTAGATGGTTGACTCTTCGTCGTCGATACAATCTCCATAAAGTTCTTCGAACTCGTTTAAATACTCGTATTGTGCGTAGGAATAGCCTGCATTCATCCAAACCAGTAGGATGCAGAATAATCGGCACAGTGTAAAAATATGGCTCCTTTGCATGGCTTTTCGTATTAGATTAAAAAAGGGATAGTTGCCCGTTGTCGTCCTTGCCCTCTTCCGACTCCTCTGTTTCCTCTACCTCTTCAGGCTTTGGTTCTTCGGGGAATCTGATGGGTTCAATTTCTTCGATTTGGGCGATGTCCCATGTGTTTATTCGTTTGCCTTTTGCTTTTAAACCTTTGACACCGATAAATCCGTCAACGTCGATAATCTGAGGCTCGTGGTGTTGGTCGCTTCCTCCGAAGGTCACTTTTATGCGAGGATAGACGGTGTCTGTGATTAAGATGAGAGTGGATTTCGGATTCTCGCCCAAGAAGTTGACACTCTTCTTCGTCGGTTCGAACTGGAATCGTTTGATGTATTTGTAGCCTGCATCTGCATCGAAAAGGGCTACGGTCCATACTTTGCTCTCCGAGAATTTCTCCACAAATTTCACGTCGTCGGCGAAGTGGTTGGTGTCGTCGAAGGTGGTTGTGTAGTAGTCTCCCTTTTCTGTTACGACGAGCAGTTGGTCGTCTGGTTGGAATTCGCCCAAAAGGGTGCCTCTACCGTCGTAGTTGAGGCGTAGCACGTCCTTGTCGAACCAAACCATTCGTCCACCTAAAGTGGAGGTTCCCTTTTGTTTCAAGGTAATCTTGAGAACCTCATTCTTTGTGAGGATATTTCCGATGGATTGGCGTCCTTTGATGCCGATTTCGCTGAAGTCACGTTCGAAGGCGGTCACTTTCAAGCGGAGTTTCGGTTTCAGTGTGACACGGATGACCTCGGCCTCAGCGTTGGCGTTGGCGGAGAAATAGAGGATCTTTGATCCATCTTTCTCTTGGGTGATGTCGTAATCTTTGTCGCGCGTCACGCCTGTCACGGCGAATCGCTTTATGTAGGATGGACCACCTGCCTTACCGTCACGGTAGACGACATTGTAAATGGTACGTTTGTCGTTCTTCTTAAAGACGTTGACATGGAGGATGTTTTTGCCGACATAGAGTTTCTCTGCCACCTTCACCACTTTGTATTTTCCGTCTTTGAAGAAGACGATGATGTCGTCGATGTCGGAACAGTTGCAGACGAATTCATCCTTCTTTAATCCAGTTCCGATGAATCCTTCGTCTCGGTTGACATAGAGTTTCTCGTTGGCCTCCACCACTTTTGCCGCATTGATGGTCTCGAAATTCCTGATTTCGGTGAGGCGGGGATGTTGATTGCCGTATTTGTCTTTTAGACTTTGGAACCAAGAAATAGCGTAGTCCACTAAGTGTTCCAATTTGTTGTCTATGTCGGCAATTTGTTGGCGGAGTAGGGCGATTTGCTCCTCCGACTTGTCCGATTCGAATTTCAGGATTCTCTTCATCTTGATTTCCAAAAGGCGGAGCAGGTCGTCTCGGGTTACATCCCTCACGAAGAGTTTGCGGAAAGGTTCGAGGCGTGTGGCGATGTGGTTCAGTACGTCGTCAACATTTTTGCTGTTTTCGAATTGCTTATCCTTGTAGATGCGTTCCTCGATGAATATCTTTTCGAGAGAGCAGAAGTTCAATTGTTCGAGCAACTCTCCCTTTTGGATTTGTAGTTCCCGTTGTAGCAAATCTTTTGTCCTGTCTACGGAGGTGCGCAACACCTCTTTCACGTTGGTGAAATTAGGCTTGTCGTCCGCTATCACGCAGCAATTAGGGGAGATGCTTACTTCGCAGTCCGTAAAGGCGTAGAGTGCGTCGATGGTCTTGTCGGACGAGGTCTTGTCGGACAGGTGGATGACGATTTCGACTTGATTAGCCGTGTTATCGTCCACTTTCTTGATGTTGATTTTGCCTTTTTCGTTGGCCTTCAAGATGGATTCTATGACTTTCCCTGTCGTTTTGCCGTAAGGAATGTCATTGATGACTAATGTCTTATTGTCGAGTTTGGTAATGCGGGAACGGATTCTTACACTACCGCCCCGTTCTCCGTCATTATATTTGGATACGTCGATGAGACCTCCTGTGAGGAAGTCTGGGTAGAGCGAGAAGTCCTCCCCTTTAAGGTAGGCGATGGCCCCCTCTATGATTTCATTGAAATTGTGGGGAAGTATTTTGGAGGAGAGTCCGACGGCGATTCCTTCTACACCTTGGGCGAGTAGGAGCGGGAACTTGACAGGAAGCGTAATTGGCTCCTTGTTCCTTCCGTCGTAAGAGGCCTTCCATTCTGTGATTTTTGGGTTGAAGACGACATCGAGGGCAAACTTGGATAGCCTTGCTTCGATGTAACGGGGAGCGGCTGCGCTATCTCCCGTCAGGATATTACCCCAGTTACCTTGGCAGTCGATGAGAAGTTCTTTCTGTCCGAGTTGAACCAAGGCATCGCCAATGGAGGCATCTCCGTGGGGGTGGAATTGCATGGTATGACCCACGATATTCGCAACCTTGTTGTACCGGCCGTCATCCAATCTCTTCATGGAGTGGAGAATCCTTCTTTGAACGGGTTTCAGACCGTCGTCGAGGTGGGGAACGGCACGTTCGAGTATGACATAGGAGGCATAGTCGAGAAACCAATTTTGGAACATGCCCGAAAGTTGGTATTTCGCCCCTTCGTCATCTTTTGATGGTATCTTGTAGGAAGAGTGTCCGGTGACCTCGCTATCGTCCATCTCTTTGTCTAAATCCTCGTTATTGTCCTCTTTTGCCATTCGCTCTGATTTGAATTGAAGGAGATCTGCCTCCTAACGCACTACGTTAAATCGTGTACTACACCACGATTGTAAAATTTTTTGTAAAAATAGGAAAAAAAGTTGAAAAGAGGGACTGGAAGAAAATAGAGAATGATTTTTTTGCTTTCTGTCATGGGGTAGGGAGTGGAGTTTGGTGGATTTGGGCTGATTTCGGTAGTTGGTCTTGTCGTAGAAGTGATGTGTATCAAAAAGAAAAGCCCGAACCGAAGTTCAGGCTTTGTGCGGATGACGGGACTCGAACCCACACGTCTCACGACACTAGATCCTAAGTCTAGCGCGGCTACCAATTACGCCACATCCGCATTTCTTTTGGTTTGCGGTGCAAAGGTATTGCTTTTTCTCGAATAAGCAAACTCTATATCCTTTTTTTGAGAAAGATTTTTGCAGCATCGATTCAATCGGTCACAAAAAAGAGGAGTGACACGAGTGCCACTCCTCTTAGGGTTATTTCAGATGACCGAATTATTTTCCAGCCATACCGAACCAGTCGTTCTTAGCAGCTGGGTTACCATCTCTTGTACCTTGACCGTACAAGCCCAACAACAAACCGCTACCGTTCTCTTCTACGATACGGAAGTTATCGAATGCGATGAAGTAGTCTTTTGTAACCTCGCCACGATCGTTTGGATCTGGGAATATCCACAAGTTGTAGAAATCCTTAGCATCCAAGTGACCGAGAGACTTTCTGTTAGCCAATTTGTTGAACAAACCAGATGCTTGGCAAGCTACGTGGAAGTAAGTTGAAGTCAAAGGAACTGCAACTGTCATCCATTGGCCACCAGTGTGGAAGCCCTTAGCACCACCTTCGCTACAAGCAGGTTGGTCGTCAGCGTCAACTGTAACTACGTTGCGGTCGAATACTACTACAGCAGCAGGAAGAGCGTCTGGATCATCACCACTAAGGTAGTTCCAGCAATAGAACGTAGTACCATTGTAGTGGTCACCATCCTCGTCTTCTGCACCCCACTCAGTGAATGCGAAGATGAATGCGTGGTTGATTGGTTTGTCAGCAGGAACGAATACCTCAAATTTCAACACGTAGTTGTTGTTTGAGTAGTCGTAAGCAGGCAAGGATGCAGGGTCCGTGCTGAAATCCAAAAGGTTTCTTTGACCCCACTCTGGATTCTCCATATTCCTCTCTTGACCCTCTACAGAAAGAGTATTGTAGTCATTCCAAGACCAGTTGTCGTGGTTAGTCAAAGCACCATAGTTGCCAGTCCAAGCAGGAACGCTTCCTAACTCATAAGTGTTGGTAGCGCCAGCAGTGTAAGCTCCGTCCTTAACAGCTCCGTAGCGACCAGCACCAGCAGTGCAGTTGCCGTCGAAGTTCAAGAACACCTTGCTTTCGTCGTTAAGAAGAACGCTAGCAGCGGTTTCGCCGATAGGAGTCTTAACCCATACTTGAGAACCCTTCTTTGCCTCTGCAGGAACGATTACGTCGATGTTAGTCTTTGTGTTGCCAACGATAGCTCCTGGGATACGGTTGCCGCTTTCGTCCTCGAACAATACTTGCAAAGGAGCAGCTTCTGTTCCGTAGAAGTAGTCACCCGCAATTCTCAAAGTTCCACCAGCAGGAACGAACTCAGAGAAGAATCCCTTGATTGAAGGGTCACCAGAACACTCGATAGTCATTGCCAAAGGCTCTTGGCAAACTTTTGAATAAATCTTCAAAGCACTAGTGTTGATGGTGCTCTTGCGGCCTTCCAATTTAAGGATGATGGCATTGTTAGTTACCAATGTTGGACGAAGGTACAACGTAGTATCTACTGTTCCGTCGCTAGCAATCATTTCAACACGGTTAGCACTACCCAAACCTTCACCACGGATGATGACGGTTCTGTCAAAACGTAGGTTTGGCAATGGGTTTTCTGTATCGTATGCGTCTACAATATCGTAAACTTGCATATTGCATTTGCAATCTACACAATCATCTTCACAAGAGGTCAAGAAGCCTCCTGCAACAGCTAATGATGCAAGTGCAGTCGAATATAATTTTGTCCTCAATTTCATTGTTTTGTTTTTTTTATTCGTTGAAAATTTGTAGAAGGTCTCTCCCTCAACAGAGGAGGGAGAGTACCCGACTAAAAGTTATCAATAAGGGTAGCTACCGTTGTTAACTGCATCTACCATGTTTTGAGCTGGAGAACCAACTGCAATACCCAAACGAACGTCAACGTCAGCAGGGAAAGGCAAGAACCAAGTGTCGTTGTTGTGGAATCCATCTACGTCGATTGTCTCCTCTTGACCAGAAGGGTTCTTGATGCCATCCTCGTTTCTGTCAACACGTTGCCAAGTGATATCGTTAACCAATGCTTGACGATCGTAGTCTGCCTCTTCCTTTGGATCCTCTACGTTAGGAGCTTGAACCATGTAACATGCTCTATCTTGCTCTTTCAAGAAGTGGTATGCACCCTCTTGAGTCATGTAGTAGAGACGCTTGAGGTCGAACCAAGCTTGACCCTCCATAGCGAACTCCTTACGAAGCTCTTGGATGAAGTCAGCACGGTGTTGAGTGTGGTACATCTCAACGCCAGTGTTACCAACAACACGGTCTTTCAATGGGTTGAATCCTTCTGCACCATTTCTTGAAGAGTAAGTCTCAGAACCAACCTTTACATTCTCGATGTTAACCAACTTGCCTTCCAAAGCCTTGTAGTATGCCATAGAAGTCTTTGTGTAGTTTGCGTCGTGTGCAGTAAGCACAGCGTTCAAGTCGCTCATGTCGCTGTATTCTGCAGCGTAGTCGCCATTCTTCAACATGTTAGCCTCTTGTCTCATCATGTATACTTGAGAGAGACGGAGGATGTCGAAGCGTGCTCTGTGTGACATGAAGTGGCTTATACCGTCAGCACCCCAAACGAACTTCTTGATGTTGTTGAGAACACCGATACCGTCCATCAAATCTTTACCATAAATGTACTCTTGGCCTTTTACAGTGTAGTATGGTTGGTTTGCATACATACATACCTCGCGCAAACGAGCATCTGTCTTGTTGAAGTCGTTGTAAAGGGTGTAGCAAAGACCCTTACCACCTCCCCAACCAGCACCTGGAGACCAGTCTGATTCACGAGCCATTTGACATTGGTATTGAGAACCTTCTCCCCAACCACCACCTACATAGTGCCATGCAAGGATAGTTTCTGGAGAGTTGTCATATTGAGGAGTTCCGAACATAGCGTTGTGTGTAGCCAATTGGAACTTGCCACTGTTGATGATCTCTGTAGTATGCACAATGACTGAGTCATACAAAGCCTCAGATGTATAACCCAAGTCTGAGCATTGGAAGTTGAAGTTTGCGTTTCCTGTCTTGAGGGCAGGATTCGTCTTACAAGCAGCCATTGTCAAATACAACTTAGCCAAAAGACCCTTAGCAGCCCATTTGGTTGGTTGGATGGTGTTCTTTGCTGGTACATCAGGCAAACCTGCTTCAGCATCTTGCAAATCTTTCTCTACAGCAGCGTAGACAGTCGCACGAGTTACAAGTGGCTTTGTATCCTTTGCACTCTTATCTGTGTCGAGGATCAAAGGCACAGCACCCCAATACTCAGTAGCCATGAAGTGAGCGTAAGCACGCATCAACTTAGCCTCGGCGATAATCTCGGCTTTCTTCTCTTCTCCGAATTCAGCTGCGCTCATATCCATGTGGATAATACGGTTAGCTGTTGCGATGATACCACCATAGATGGCACGGAAACCTTCTGCCAAGATAGAGTTGCTCTCCTTGATTTGCAATTTGAAGGCTGTACCCTCATCTTGGTATACGTTGTAAAGGTTACCAGCAGCACCTTCGTTGAATACCCAGTTGAATTTTGCATCATATTCAACCACCTTCTTGCCTCCGTAGAGAGCATCCAACATTTGACGGTAGTGTTCTTCTGATGTCATGTTCGCTGCAGACACTTGGTCAGGAATTTGTCCGTCCAAGAAATCGTCGGTGCAGGAAGTCGTGGAAAGGAGCGATACTGCACCTAATCCCAAGGCTAATGCCTTATATTTGAAATTATTTACTTTCATGTTCAAATTATTAATAAGTCATTATTAATTAGAAATCTAAGCTCAAACCGAATACGAACATTCTTGGAGAAGGGTAAGATGCAAAGTCAACACCTTGTTGGATTGGACTTGTGCAGGCAACCTCTGGGTTGTAACCCGTGTAGCTCGTAAATGTGTAAACGTTTTGTACGTTAGCAGAGAGTTTCAAGTTGCTCAAGTGCATCTTCTCTGTCCACTTGGTTGGGAATGAGTAGCTCAAAGCTATGTTTTGGAGACGGAGGAATGATCCATCCTCTACGTATCTGTCTGATACTACAGTACAGTTTTGTCCAGCCTCAGTTGTAGGACGTGGCATGTCTGTACCTGCGTTCTCTACGTATTGAGTACCGTCCTCTTTAGTTTTAACAACTGCATAGTCCAAAACGTCCTTGCTGTAGTTAAGACCAGCCTCATCCATACCATCCAAGCTCATACGCAACAAGTTGAATACGTCGTTTCCGTATGAACCGCTGAAGAAGATTGAGAGACTCCATACACCGTTAGTCTTAGGGTTACCCAAAGTGAGTGAGTTACCCAAACCGAATGTGAAGTCAGGGTTAGGGTCACCGATGATGGTCATATCGTTCTCGTCGATTGTGCCGTTTCCGTCAACATCAACGAAGTTCAAGTCACCTACGCGAGTACCAGTAGCACGAGTCTTCTCGTTCAATTGAGCTGTGTTTTGGATTACGCCGTCAGTCTTGTATCCGTAGAACAAACCAGGAGCGTCACCCTCTCTTGAGATACAGATGTATCTTTGAGCTGATTTAGCATAGAATTTACCTGCGATCTCACCACCGTTGTTCAAGTCGATTACCTTGTTACGTACCATAGAGAAGTTGATGTCTGTTCCCCATTCGAATGGAAGACCACCGATCTTAGATACAACGTTGACAGTGTTCAATGTTACATCGAAACCAGTATTCTCGATAGAACCAGTGTTCTCTACGCTTGGCTTCGTATAGAAGTCGTTTCCGTTAGGTGCTACAGTAGAACCTGGAGTACCGTCGAGGATCAAGTCAATGTTACGTTTCAAGTATACATCGAAAGATCCACTTACGCGGTTCTTGAAGAATCCGAAGTCCAAACCACCGTTAACCTGCCAGTTGGTCTCCCATACCAAGTCTGGGTTACCCATTCTTGATTGGTACAACTCACCAGTGTTGTCTTGTGTATAAGTTGCGATGTAGTTGATGGTGTTACCTGAGTTACCAGTTTGTCCATAACCTGCACGAAGCTTCAAGTTAGACAACCAATCAACATCTTTCAATGCGCTCTCTTCGTTAACACGCCATGCCAAAGAGAATGAAGGGAAGAAGCCCCAACGATTGTCTTCGCTCAATACAGAAGTACCATCATAACGACCTGTAGCAGTCAACATGTAACGGTTTTTGAGGTTGTAGTTGAAACGACCCAAGTAAGAAATCGTTGAAACGAAACCTTTGTAACCACCGATCATCTCAGTCTTACCCAAAGCCCAGTTTTGATTCTCTGAATCAACCATGTTGTTGTCAAGATGGTCTTTCTTTTGAGTGTAAACACCGTTCCAAGAAGCCTTTGAAACTTCAGTAGCCAACATCAAGCTACCAGAGTTGTTGTCGTTGATCTTGAAGCTGTAAGTCAAAGATGACATACCACGCCAGTACATGTTGTGACGGTTGTAACCTTCCAAAGATCTCTTCTTGTCTGTGCTGACATATTCAGGCTTGAATTGGCTCTCCTCGCCGCTTGTGTAGTCAACACCGATCTCATTACGCCAAATCAAAGGCTTGCAAAGTTGGATTTGAGCGAATGCGTTACCGTTGATGTTGTGGCTCTTTGCGTAGATAGCTGCATCGTTAGCCAAAGCAACTGGGTTTACCTTGATGGCAGAAGCCTTACCTGATGGAACGAGTTCTGCGATTGTTGAGTATTCACCTTCTGCGTTGTAAGGAGAAGTACTTGGCTTTTGCTTCAAAGCTTGCAACAATGGGTTGTTCTCATCGATAGAACCACCAGTACCGAGGGCAGCTGCTGCGTTGCTGTTGTCCAAGTCGAATCCTGGTTGCTTTGTTTGGCTTGATTGAGAATAAGCCAAGGAAATACCAGTACGCAACCAAGTCTTCGTTTGGTTCTCCAAGTTTACACGACCGTTGAAACGCTCGTAGTCAGTGTTGATCAAAACACCGTCTTGGTTCAAATAACCGAAAGAGTATGCGTAAGTGGTCTTCTCGTCACCACCAGAGATTGACAATTGGTGTTGGTGACCGATAGCAGTACGAAGCATTTCGTCTTGCCAGTCAGTA
Organism: Paludibacteraceae bacterium; assembly: GCA_017553575.1. Lineage (GTDB taxonomy): Bacteria > Bacteroidota > Bacteroidia > Bacteroidales > Paludibacteraceae > RGIG10190. The sequence goes on along the minus strand of JAFZKQ010000067.1, from coordinate 1,205 downwards.
CCTTCTCCCAAATATTGAGGGTTTCTCAAGTATTCAGCCTCTGAATCCTCCTTGAACGCTGCAATTGCACCATCGCTGTTTACGAATTGTGCGTACTCTTGCAAGTTCATCACATCCAACTTCTTAGCTGGAGAGGAAACCATCAATTGGCCGCTATAGTTGATCTTTGACTCGTTTTTGTTACCCTTACGAGTTGTGATCATGATGACACCGTTTGCAGCACGAGAACCGTAGATAGCTGTTGCAGATGCATCCTTCAAAACCTCCATGGATACGATATCGGCAGGGTTGATGGCTGCCAATGGGTTGGAACCGTTAGATTGCAAACCTGCACCGATAGGCATACCGTCTACCACATAAAGAGGGTCGTTGTTACCTGTCAAAGAAGATGTACCACGTACACGTACTGTAGAGGCAGCACCTGGTTGACCAGATGAATTGTTAACTTGCACACCGGAAACACGTCCGTTCAAAGCTTGGTCGATAGAAGCGGAAACCGTCTCTTTCAATTTCTCTTCACGAACGCCAGATACAGCACCTGTCAAGTCGCTCTTCTTTTGAACACCATAACCTACAACAACCACCTCTTCCATTACGTTGTCATCGGTGGCCATTTTTACGTTGAGGTTCTTCATTGCAGAAGTGATCTTGATGGTTTTGTTTTGATAGCCCACATAAGAAATTTCAATGGTCTGTCCATCCTCGACATCGAGTTCGAAATTTCCATCCTTGTCCGTAGTCGTACCTTGAGTCGTACCTTTAATGACTACATTCGCACCCGGAAGAACATCGTCCGCGTCCGAAATCGTTCCCTTTATCGTGCGGGCTGAAGCCACCCCGACGCCGGTAAGGAGAAGCATTGAAGACAATAAAACTTTTCTCATTACTAACAGATTATAATTAATATTTTAAATAATTAATAAAAAATTTCACCTACATAATTCAAAATTGTAGCAAATATAAATCTTTAAAAATAATTATACACTATTTATCACTCCAAAAAATATCTTATTTTGAGTTTTATCTTGTTAAAAATTGGGGGGTCCCCCTCTGCTTCGTGTTTAATTCTCTTTTAATCAATAGATAGGGCATTCATCCTGCCTATTTGTTATTTTTTGTTTGGAATGTGGATTGTGAACGGATAGGATTGGAAGGTTTGGAAATTTTAATGGTTTTTGTGATTCTTTAGGAGAATTTTTGCCTTT
>JAFZKQ010000066.1 GCA_017553575.1 Paludibacteraceae bacterium | reverse complement strand
TTCAGAATCGCCCCGTATTCGCTCGAGGGGGTACTCTTCAGTTTTTCGTTCGAGAGAGCTTCAAAAACGCACCCCCGTATCTTGTTGACGAACAAATTGGGAGTCCACTCCGCAATATCCTCCGGGATGGTATCAATCAGTTCCGTCCGCCGATAGATTCTCCCATAATTACTATTATAGTAGTTCAGGTAAAGGGCACCTTCCAAATAGGTGGCAACCGAGCGAGCCACCTCGTCCTTGGTCTTCTGCCGATACTTCTTCAACTCGGCCAGACAATCCACGAAGGATGAGTCGTCGATGAAACTCCTTGCCACGCCCCGCTGGAGGATGCAGGCAATCTCTTGGGGTGCGTTCTTCTCCTTCTTCGCACGCTTCTCGATAGCACTAATTTTGGTCAAGGCGGTCTTCGGATCGGATTGCACAAGCCGATTAACCGAATTCCACTCGTTAGCATAATCAAAAGAAGTGAGCAATCCCCATAGGGAGAGCAAACTAAGCATCCATAAAAAAGAATTCCTTCTCATACAACCATATAAAATTTTATTTTGGGAAAGGACAGTCCCTTTTCACATGTAGCCACTGCACCCCCATGAACCATTTCCACTTTTTCTATCACCTCTTTAATTATGCCCTCTCATAGCCCTGCTCAACAATCCACGAAAGAACACGAATAACGTGACGACCAGCAACAGCACAAGGGTCAGACGAGGGAAAAACCAGCCTAAGAAGAAATAGAGCAAAAGAGGGACAAGCGTCACAACCTGCAATTTGACAAGTATATCACATTGATACAAATCTTCCCACACAAAAGAGAATGCCAATAGGACTAAGGAAGCCACTAGCAGGTAAGTACAAATTGGCGAATCGATCAAAAAAAGACCCAAGACCTCAATTAACAGAAGTATGCACATATACAATCCGAAAAAAGCATCAAAACTGTCGCCAAGTTTATATAAAAGGTCATCCAATTTCCCCAACAATTTTTCTTTGGCTGACTGAGGAGGAACACTCCTTCCCTGTTGGCACGATTTAAGCAACTTCAACATTTCTTCTTTCGAATAGTCTCGCTCCTGCATACTTTTAAACAACTTCCGTAATTCCTCTTTTGAAGGCTTCTGATTTTGCATAACTATAACGTTTTAACATATTATTTATCATCGCTAAGGTAACGAATAAAGACGGAAATCACAAACAAGAGGTGAAATTTCGGGGAGAACCCATTTAGAGCCAACACTAAATTCAACCATTTACAGATTTACTACTCACCATTTTGGGAGAGAGGAGGCCGAGGGGTCCAGAATCCCCCAAAACGAAAAAATAAGAAAAAGGAAGGATTCAGGATAAAATGTCAATAAAATACGACCCAAAAGTTATTATTTTTCAAAAATAAAATGCTATTTTTGCCCGAAATTGCTATATCCAAATAGCAAAACGAGCGATATAGAATTTACTATTTTTATTTAAATAAATTATGGCTAAAGAAAAAAAATTCATCACTTGTGATGGTAATGAAGCCGCTGCACATATATCCTATATGTTCAGCGAGTGTGCCTGCATCTACCCTATCACTCCATCTTCAACGATGGCAGAGCACGTAGACGAGTGGGCCGCTCAAGGTCGCAAGAACATCTTCGGCGAGACAGTGTCTGTAACAGAAATGCAATCAGAGGCAGGTGCCGCTGGTGCCGTTCACGGTGCAATCCAAGCAGGTGCGTTGACATCAACTTACACAGCTTCTCAAGGTCTGTTGTTGATGATTCCGAACATGTACAAAATCGCTGCAGAGAAAATGCCAGCAGTTTTCCATGTTTCTGCTCGTACAATCGCATCTCACTCACTCTGTATCTTCGGTGACCACCAAGACGTTTACGCTTGTCGCCAAACTGGTTTCGCCATGTTGGCTGAGGGTTCCGTACAAGAAGTTATGGATTTGGCAGGTGTTGCTCACTTGTCAACCATCAAGTCTCAAGTTCCTTTCTTGAACTTCTTCGACGGTTTCCGTACTTCACACGAGATCCAGAAAATCGAGAAGTTGGACAACGAAGATTTGGCTGGCTTGATCGACCAAGAGAAATTGGCAGAGTTCCGTTCAAGAGCATTGAATCCTAACAAGCCAGTTATGCGCGGTATGGCTGAGAACCCTGATACGTTCTTCACTCACCGCGAATCTTGCAACTCATTGTACAACGCCGTTCCTGAAATCGTAGAGAACTACATGAAGGAGATCTCTAAGATCACTGGACGTAACTACGGATTGTTCGACTACTACGGTGCAAAGGATGCTGACCGTGTCATCATCGCCATGGGTTCTGTAACAGAGTGTATCCGTGAGGTGATCGACTTCTTGGCTGCTAAGGGCGAGAAGGTCGGTTTGGTTGCAGTTCACTTGTATCGTCCATTCTCTACGAAGCACTTGTTGGCAGCAGTTCCTAAGTCTGCTAAGGTTGTTACGGTTTTGGACAGAACTAAGGAGCCAGGTGCAAACGGTGATCCTTTGTATTTGGACGTTCGCGAGGCATTCTTCGATGTTAAGGACGCTCCTAAGGTTATCGGTGGCCGCTACGGTTTAGGTTCTAACGATACTACTCCAGCTCAAATCCTCTCAGTATACGAGAACATGGCTATGAACGAGCCTAAGAACCACTTCACAATCGGTATCGTTGATGACGTTACCTTCACTTCTCTTCCTAAGAAGGAGGAAGTTGCAGTAGGTGGTGCTGGTATGTTCGAGGCTAAATTCTATGGTTTGGGTGCTGATGGTACTGTAGGTGCTAACAAGAACTCAGTAAAGATCATCGGTGACAACACAGACAAGCACTGTCAAGCATACTTCTCTTACGACTCTAAGAAGTCAGGAGGTTTCACTTGCTCTCACTTGCGTTTCGGTGACACTCCTATCCGTTCAACTTACTTGGTGAACACACCTAACTTCGTTGCTTGCCACGTTCAAGCTTACTTGCACATGTACGATGTGACTCGTGGTTTGCAAAAGAACGGTACGTTCCTTTTGAACACAATCTGGGAAGGTGAAGAGTTGGCTAAGAACTTGCCTAACAAGGTAAAGACTTACTTCGCTAAGAATAACATCAAGGTTTACTACATCAACGCAACTAAGATTGCACAAGAGATTGGTTTGGGCAACCGTACCAACACTATCCTTCAATCTGCATTCTTCCGTATCACAGGCGTTATCCCTGTAGAGTTGGCTGTTGCACAAATGAAGAAGTTCATCGTTAAGTCTTACGGCAAGAAGGGTGAGGATGTTGTCAACAAGAACTACGCTGCCGTAGACCGCGGTGGTGAATACAAGGAATTGACTATCGATCCAGCTTGGGCTAATTTGGCAGACGACGCTGCTAAGGCAAACAACGACCCAGAATTCATCAACAAGGTCGTTCGTCCTATCAATGCTCAAAATGGTGACTTGTTGCCAGTTTCTGCATTCAAGGGCATCGAAGATGGTGAATGGCCTGCAGGTACAGCCGCTTACGAGAAGCGTGGTGTATCCGCATTCGTTCCTCAATGGAACGCTGCAGACTGTGTACAATGTAACAACTGTGCATTCGTTTGTCCTCACGCATGTATCCGTCCAATCGTTATGACTGACGATGAGGCTAAGGGCATGAACGGCGAGATGATCGAGATGAAGGCTCCTGCTGCTATGAAGGGCATGAAGTTCCGTATGCAAGTAGGTGTTATGGATTGCTTGGGCTGCGGCAACTGTGTTGACGTATGTTTGGGTAACAATCCTGAGAAGGGCAAGCAAGCTCTTAAGATGGTTGCATTCGACCCTGAGTCACAAGCTACTGCTACTGAGGCTGCTAACTGGGAATACGCAGTTAAGAAGGTATCTAGCAAGCAACACTTGATTGACATCACAGCTAACCCTAAGAACTCTCAGTTCGCTACTCCTTTGTTCGAGTTCTCTGGAGCATGTTCAGGTTGTGGTGAGACTCCATACGTGAAGTTGATCTCTCAATTGTTCGGTAACCGCGAGATCGTGGCTAACGCAACAGGATGTTCTTCTATCTACTCTGGTTCTATTCCATCAACTCCTTATACTACTAACGAGAAGGGTCAAGGTCCAGCTTGGGCTAACTCTTTGTTCGAGGACTTCTGCGAGTTCGGTTTGGGTATGGAATTGGCTAACGAGAAGATGCGTGAGCGTATCGTCAGCATCATGAACGATGCTATCGCAGCTGACTGCACTCCTGCTGAGGCTAAGGAGTTGTTCAAGGCTTGGTTGGAGAACAAGGACGATGCTGCTAAGGCACAAGAGATCACTGAGAAGATCATTCCTCTCGTAGAGGCTGGTAAGAGCAAGTGCAACCACTGCAAGCAATTGGCAGAGTTGACTGGCTACATGATCAAGCGTTCTCAATGGATCATCGGTGGTGACGGTGCATCATACGATATCGGTTACGGAGGTTTGGATCACGTGATCGCTTCTGGTAAGAACGTAAACATCTTGGTATTGGATACTGAGGTTTACTCTAACACAGGTGGTCAATCATCTAAGGCTACTCCTCTTGGCGCAATCGCTAAGTTCGCTGCATCAGGTAAGAGAGTACGCAAGAAGGATTTGGGTATGATCGCTACAACTTACGGCTATGTATACGTTGCACAAATCGCTATGGGTGCAAACCAAGCTCAATGCTTGAAGGCACTTAAGGAGGCTGAGGCATACGATGGTCCATCATTGGTTATCGCTTACGCTCCTTGTATCAACCACGGTTTGAAGGCCGGCATGGGCAAGGCTCAAGCTGAGGAGGCTAAGGCTGTTGAGTGCGGATACTGGCACTTGTGGAGATTCAACCCAGCTTTGGAAGCTGAGGGCAAGAACCCATTCATCTTGGATTCTAAAGAACCTGACTACAGCAAGTTCCAAGACTTCTTGAAGGGTGAGGTTCGTTACGCATCTGTAATGAAGCAATTCCCTAACGAGGCTCAAGAGTTGTTCAATGCTTCTGAGGAAATGGCTAAGAAGCGTTACCAATCATACGTTCGTATGAGCAAGATGGAGTATTAATTCATTATTCTCTATAATAGAATCGGAGGGCAGTATTGTCCTCCGATTTTTTTATGGAAAATTCCTCACCTTGAAAGACGACGCCAATAATAAACCCTTGCTTTAGTTTGGAGAATTTAAACAATCCCCATCAACCGCAAACTTTCCTCAGCCAAAGACCTTAAAAAGCGAACGAACGACACCCCTACTCCGACAAACCTGCTCCCGAACATAAGAATCGACAAATTCCTCGTCAAACAAATGGATTCGTCCGAATTATTCTCCTCCATGGCGAAATAATTGCATAATAATGACGAAAAAGTACAATTGCCTGCTTCCCTTTATTCTTACATTTGTTTGCATAATAGAACATAACGTACCATGAAAACAAGTAACACTCTTTTACGCATAGTCCTTTCTCTATGCTTTTTGGGAACAGCTCTGCTCGCACAAGCGGAGCCCGATCCGAACTTTCACATATACCTCTGTTGGGGTCAATCCAACATGGAAGGTAATGCATCCGTTCCAAGCTCCGAAAAAGAAGGTGTGGACGAACGATTCCAGATGATTTATACAGCCGACGATTGTTCAAGAGGAGACCGCAAGAAAGGTCAATGGTACACAGCCATACCGCCTTTAGCTCGTTGCTTCCATAACAACAACATCGGTTTTGGTCCCGTCGACTATTTCGGTCGTACCCTAGTTAAAGAACTTGATGAAAGCATCCGTGTCGGTGTTGTCGTTGTAGCCTGCGGTGGTTGCGACATCGAACTTTTCGAAAAAGACAAGTGCGAAAACTATATCCGAAACGCGGCTGATTGGTTGCAATCCTATGCCAGAGAGTATGGCAACAATCCATACAAGAGACTCATCGATATGGCGAAAGAGGCTCAAAAAGTGGGTGTTATCAAAGGTATCTTGGTTCACCAAGGTGAAAACAACTCAGGACAGACAGATTGGCCAAAACGCTTGAAGGGCGTATACGAAAACATGCTGAATGACCTAGGCCTAAATGCCGAGGAAGTTCCTTTGTTGGTCGGTGAAGTCCGTCATAGCGGTCCTTGTAGTGGTCACAACGACATTATCAAAAATGTACCAAGCGTAATCTCTACAGCTTACGTCATCTCTTCCGATGGATGTGAGGCTGCTCCTGACCAATATCACTTCTCCGTTGCAGGATACAAGGAATTAGGAAAACGATATGCTGCCAAGATGTTGGAATTGTTGGGCGACAATCCTGTTCAACAATCGAATATCTCTCTTTCTACGATTATCAACCAACAATCTGCTCCAGGCGAAGTGGAGATAAGCGTGAAATATGATAGCGAAGTGATCAAAAAGGTGGAAATCTATGCTGATAACAAGCTAATATCCAGCGACGAAGCCACTTTCACATGGAAAGACATCGAAGAAGGCTCCCACTCTATTTGGGCGGTAGGATATGATAGCAGCAACAAAGAGTACACGACTTCTAAAAAGAGCATCACCATCTTGCCTGAGCAAAAACCTTTCAACGGTTCACCTTCTAAGATTCCTGGCAAGATCGAGGCTGAGGAATTTGACTATGGCGGCGAAGGAAACGCTTACCACGACAATGACGAGGAGAACCAAAAGAAAGGAAGCCGCAACGAGGGTGTGGATGCAAGCAGCACGGCTGTAGGCTACACAGAAACGGGCGAATGGATCGAATATACGGTTGAGGTAGAGGAAGACGGCGAATATGTGGTAGAGTCACGCGTGGCTTCTGGTAACAGCGGTTCCTCATTCACCCTCTACATTGACAACACATTCATCATCCCTGGCGACGATGGAACTCCTGGCGGTTTCGTCTCTGTTCCGAATACTGGCGACTGGGAAACGTTCACCACTGTAACGACAAAGTTGAACAAGTTGACCAAAGGCGTTCACGTGTTGAAATTGGAAATAACGGGTGACTACGTAGATATCGACTATCTCAACTTCAAGAAGTCTGACGGGAACAACAATAATAACAATAATAACAACCAAGAAGAGGAGTTGTTGACGGGCGTTACCACAGGTAAATATGTCGATATCAAAGTCATGAACAGAACCGTATCCGTCTACGCTCCTAAGAATGCTCATACCAATAGACCTTTGGTGATCTCTTGCCACGGTATGGACCAAGACATCAATTATCAAAGAAGCAAGACGCAATGGGAGACAGTGGCCGACACAGCTGACTTCATCGCAGCCTACCCTTCTTCCGTCGGTTCGACCTGGGACATCAACGGCTCATCAGATACCGATTATCTGATTGCCATCATCGAAGAGTTACACAAAACCTACAAGATTGATTTGACAAGAGTCTATATGAGTGGATTCTCCATGGGTGGTATGTTGACTTACCACTGTATGAACACCATTCCTGACTACTTCGCCGCTTTCGCACCTATCTCAGGCTATATGGGTTCTACAGTTAACGCTTCAACGCGACCTGTACCTCTAATCCATACCCACGGAACAAGCGATAGCGTAGTTCCTTTCCCAGAGAAGGATAACTGGATCGGTGCAGAGAAATACTCAAAAAAGTGGGCAGACCACAACAACGCAAAAGACAAAACCACCTACAAAGTGGAAGCAGCAAACATCACCAAATATAGCGGTGGCGATTGTGATGCCGATGTCGTACTGGCTGCCGTACCAGGCAGAGACCACGAGCCAACCAACAACAACTACCACACCTCCCGTGAGATTTGGCGATTCGTCAGCCAATACACCACCGCTTGTGGTAAGGAGAAACCCGCTGTCTTTGTTGATGTCAAATTGATCAAAAATTCAGAACCGGGCGAAGCAGAGATCTCCATCTCCATCGAAAATAGCGACGTCCAAACCGTAGACATCTACGTGGATGGTGAGAAGGTGGCCAGCGGAACGGAGTCCTACCTCGTACAAAATCTTGAGAAGGGAAGCCACACCATCTTGGCTATCGGCTACGACGGCAACAACCAAGAGTATACCAGCAACAAGAAGAACATAACCATCTTCGAGGAACAAAAGCCATTCAACGGAACGCCTGCAGCTATTCCTGGAAAGATCGAAGCGGAAGAGTTCGACTTCGGTGGTGAAGGAAACGCTTACCATGACAACGACGAGGAGAACCACAACGGAAAGACTCGTAACGAAGGCGTAGACATGAACAGTACGGCTGTCGGCTATACGCAAAAGGGCGAATGGATCGAATATACAGTTGACGTACAAAAATCGGGCACCTACGAGGTAGAAGCTGCCGTGGCTTCTGGTAATAGTGGAGCTTCCTTCACGCTTTATATGGATAATGAACCGATCATTCCATCAAAAGGCAACATTGAAGTGCCAAACACGGGTAGCTGGGAAGACTTCACGACGGTAAAATCCGATTTGGAGAAACTCACCAAAGGAACCCACGTATTGAAAGTGGAGATCACCGGCGATTGGCTTGACTTGGATTTCTTGAAATTCAACTTGCTCAAGGCCGATGACGAAACGAATGTAGTCGACTTGGATGCAGCCAAGGGCAACATTCCTGACGGATCCTACTACGCATACGACGCAACGGGTAGACTCATCAAAGTCATTACCATCCAAAATGCGTACAGCAATGAATTAGAGCAAGGCTTCTATATCCTCAAGAATTTCGAGGGTAAGACCTACCCTATGGTTATCAAATAACGACTAAACGATCTAAACGAAGAGGGGCTGTCTCACCTGAGATAGTCCCTCTTTTTTTCCCGAAAACTCCACAGGCAAGCCAAGAATACAACTTCGCCTCAAGCCTCCTCAAAACACCACATTCCGACATAAGCGATGCCTCAATTCATGTTGAAAAGCATGTCTGACCTAAAAAAACAACCTTTTGAACGAAAAATACCGATTAAAGAAGAGATTTTGCAACACTCCGATTCCTTCTATTATCTACATTTGCGACTATAAGGATAATATAAATTTACATCACATGAGGAACTTAAAACACAAAATCTTTGTATTGCTATGTCTTTTGGGGTTAGGGACGCTCATGCAAGCGGCTCCAGATCCTAATTTCCACATTTATATTTGTTGGGGTCAATCGAACATGGAGGGTAATGCCACCGTTCCCAACGAGGAGAAGACCGGAGTTAGCGAACGTTTTCAAATGCTCTACACAGCCAACGACTGTAGCAACGGCGACCGAAAACTGGGGCAATGGTATACTGCCACCCCGCCTTTGGCTCGCTGCTTTCACTGGAACAACGGAGGTTTCGGTCCCATCGACTATTTTGGCCGTACCTTGGTAGAAAAGCTGGACCCAAGCATCAAAGTCGGAGTCATCGTAGTTGCTTGTGGTGGCGCCAGCATCCAACTGTTTGAGCCAAGCAACTACAAGAATTACTTGGCAACCTGCGCAGACTGGTTGAGAGGATATGCCGACTCTTACGGAGGCAACCCCTATCAAAGAATCATCGACATGGCCAAAATCGCCCAAGAGGTGGGTGTCATCAAGGGTATACTCGTACACCAAGGCGAATCGGACAACGGACAAAGCGACTGGCCGAAACGATTGAACGGTGTATATCAAAACATGTTGAACGACCTGAATCTGAAGGCATCGGAGGTTCCTCTATTGGTGGGCGAAGTGCGCTATACAGGTCCTTGCAGCGGCCATAACAACACGATAAAGAAAGTGCCATCCGTCATTCCAACTGCCCATATCGTATCGGCAGAAGGTTGCGAAGCAGCAGGCGACGATTTCCACTTCTCTGTGGCCGGCTACAAACTCTTGGGCAAACGTTACGCTGAAAAGATGTTGGAACTATTGGGAGACAATCCTGTTGCCCAACAAGACCTTTTGCTCTCGCTCTCCGTAACGAAAGAGTCGGAACCCGGTGTTGTTGAAATCGATGTAAAAAAGGAGAACAACGACATCCAAAAGGTGGAGATCTATGCCGACGACAAAATCATCGCAACAGACCAGACCTCCTTCGTTTGGGAAAACATACCCGAAGGGAAACACTCCGTCTGGGCCGTCGGCTATGACAGCAACAACAAGCAATACACTACTTCCAAGACAACCATCACCATCATGGAGGAGCAAAAACCATTCAACGGCTTCCCTGCCAAGATTCCAGGAAAGATTGAGGCTGAGGAATTTGATTACGGAGGTGAAGGCAATGCCTACCATGACAATGATGAGGAGAACCGCAACGGAGGAAGCCGTAACGAAGGTGTAGACCTGAACGACATCGCCATCGGATACTCACAAACGGGCGAATGGATTGAATATACCGTTGAAGTCGAAGAAGACGGAGAGTACAGCGTGGAATCGAGAGTCGCTTCCGGCAGTAACACGGCAGCCTTCACCCTCTACATGGACAACCAATTCATCATTCCGGGAGATGACGGAACACCAGGCGGTTTCATCGATGTGCCAAACACAGGCGATTGGAATACCTTCACCACGATTGAGACGAAGCTCAACAAGTTGACCAAGGGCGTTCATGTCCTAAAAATAGAGATTACGGGCGATTGGGTTGACTTGGATTATCTGAAATTCAATCTGATCAAGGCCGACAAGACGAAGGTTACCGACCTGAAGCCTTCTAAAGAGAACATTCCAGATGGCCGCTACTACGCATACGATGCAAACGGCAAACTCATCAAGGTCATCACCCTGAAAAATGCGTACAGTGACGAATTAGGAAAAGGTATCTATATCCTCAAAGATTTCGAGGGCAAGGCCTACCCTATGGTTGTCAAATAAGCATTCTATCAATACCAAAAACGGGACTGCCATCTACAATGACAGTCCCGTTTCCTTTTTATGAGGAGAGAGAAGTTTTAACCTGCAAGCTCTTCCTGTGCCACCAAAATCAACGGGTATTGGAGATTATTTTCCTTCGTCACGTAGATTCTGACTCCAGGCCAGTTGTTTTTTGTCGAATCCCATGAAACTTGCACATCTCCAATCACAGAAGACTCCTCGCCCTGTTTACAAATAAGGAAACAGGTCTTCGTCAAATCTATTTCATAAATCACAGGTTCTAACGTGTAGGCATTCGACTCATCCATCGAATCCCGAACCAACTCTGTAAAACGGACAAGAACGATAGAACTCCCTGGCTTCTCCGAAACAAATTCCCAGGAACCGTCCTTCACTACATACGCCACTCCTTGTTCATCGGCATACTGCTTTGCATACTCCCACGTACGTAGAATCGGATATTGGGACGAAGTATCCACCGGGGTTATGCTTTTCATCGTCTCCAAAGAGTCCATTTCACCCTCTTTTGCTGATTGTGTCGTCCCATTGTTGGAAGTACAACTTGCCAAAAACAAAAAAGAGGATACCAAACAATAAATAATACGCATAGTTTTATCTTTTAGAATTTATATCAACGTCAAGGCAAACCCTCAATGGTATCATCTACGCAAAATTAAGAAAAAAAGATTTTGATTTGCCATTCCCCTATTGAAATACAAGTCTATCAGTGTACCATCTAGCCTTCGGCTGTAGCCTTCCCACTGTTAGGGCGGCTTGGGGACTTCCACCCGTTAGAATACGTTCGTGCTAGGCAAACAAAAGAAACAAGGTTGCCTCCAGGGAGACAGCCCCGCTTTTTGTTTGCTCCCAGAAGTTTAGGAAGTCTTCGTATCTAAAATCGCCCGACAGGATCAGCCTGCGACATCCTCCTGCACCACCAAAATCAACTGACTCTTACGATTCTCATCCTTCGTCACATAAATCCGAACACTCTTAAAATGTGATTGTGCCGAATTCCAATCCACCTGAACATCGCCCAATGTGAATGAAGTCAGCTTTTCATCACAGATAAGGAAACAGGTCTTTTTCAAATCAATCGCATAAAGCACAGGATCTAACATACGAAGCCCCGTGTAATTCGTCGAATCATCATCCTCAACCAACTCCTTAAAACCGACCATAGCAATCGAATGTTCCTCATCCACAGTCACAAAATCAAAAGTTCCCGTCTTAACCTCATAGGCTAAGCCCAGAGAGTCCGCATAGTGTTTTGCATACTCCCACGTACGTAGAATAGGATATTCAACGGAACGAGCCTCCGCCTCTTGAATGGCTTCTCCACCCGAATTTTCAGTCTCGGTCATTTGTGGATTCCCGTTGTTGGAAGAACATCCTGCCAAAAGCAAAAGAGAAAAGAATAAAGAATAAAAAGCACGCATATAATCTCATTTTTAATAATTTATAAATAAAACGCCTACTACAAAAGTAACAAAATAATCGAAGATTCTTCCCTTTTCACGCCTCAAAAAGCAAGACAACCAACCGCAATATTCCTCCGGCCACAAATTCATAATTCATAAATCAAAATTCATAATTCTCACGTATCTTTGCAACGTTCAAAGACCCTCTAATTCGGTGTCATCGACAATTCATTTTTAATTCTTAATTTTCGAGCATCCATGAATTTTCATCACTACATATTGACCGCAGTTCTTTCCCTGACAATCACATCCAGCATAGCTCAAAACTATCGATTGTCCGAACAGATATTCCTTGATTTGCCTAAATCAGCCTTAGACGTAAGTAGAGCAGAAAAGGAGAAGATGCTTAAAGGCGGGCAAGAGACCGATGAGTACGAACCCATAGACGACAAACTCTATCCGAACGGAATCGCCTTCGGCTTAGACAATTACCTCTACGTCGTTTATCCTTTCGAAGGCTCATGGGAAATGAAATTTTGGGATACAAACAATGCCGACGAGAAATTGGTGATCGTTCGGGAATGCACGGAACACTACGAAAAGGAAAACTTCCTATACACCTATTCCGTCAAGGAGAAGAGAGCCACAAGTCGTAATCTTCAACTCCCCCAACCTACCCTAAGCGATTTTGAATTCAAGGCAACAGAAAAAGAGAAAGGTATCTTTGACCTCTTTAAAAAGCCCTATGGGAACCAGCTCATCACGAAAGATTTCTCCGTGGCCGACGGTGCCATTTGGGAATCCATCAACACGAATTATGACCTTGAAGGGCTGGATTTGAGCAAAGCAAAGCCTTTCCACACCTACTTCTTTTGGAACGGCACCCAATTCGAAAAAGCGAACAACAAGAAAACGGACATCTCCGACATTCGCGAAAAGTACTCCAATACGAAGCAAGGTCTCCATTCATACACGAAGAAAGTAGAGACAGACAAGGCGATGCTCGGTGGCATCGGTGAGCAGATCCGCACCTACACCCTATTCGAGAACAAAGGCAAACTGGTCTTCGCCACCCAACAATTCAACATCGCCGCCAGAAATTACTACGACGAATATCTCTTTGACGAGAATGGGAAATTGAGTTTCTGCTACCGCCGCTACCCTGAGATTGACGGATCTTGGCGCGAACTCCGTTTCTACTTCAAAAATGGTCTTTTCGTGAAATGCCTGCTGAAAGAGAAGAAAGAGGGTGAAAGTTCGTTCTCCAACACATACGAAGGAGAATTCATCCCCGACGACAACAGCATGAGCAACTACAAAGATTTGGTCGTGGAGAGTAAAAACGCACAAAGTAAGCTTCGATAGGTAAGAGCGTTTGATTGAACGTCCTTACCGTATATCATATTTTTCCTTATCACAAGCAACCCCAGAATTTGACAACGACTCCACAAAGTTAGCAAAATAACAGTTGTTTCTCTATAAAACAGCAGATTACAAAGCCTCATACCTCATCTGCCTATATAAAAATGCATCGGACGAAAACCATATGGCATACAATCAGGAAAGTATACAGTAATACCCTCCAACCAGACCTCCTTGCAATGAGACAAATCCAAACAATTCGTCTCCCGATTACATCCCGCCTGCTCCTCCATACTCAAATAATTTCGAACATCTTTTTGCCAAAGACGAAAAACAAGAGATCCATCCATACAAGCAGACTCCCCATCTTGAGCCCTATAAAGCATACACAAACGGTTTGCATAACGACGAGGAATCGTATCGCCATTCTTCCAAAATTTGATCGTTTTCCCTGATTCCAAAAACGTTGCCACCTTCTCGCCTTTGGGCAGATAAAACAGGCAAGGGAAATCAATTCCGGAGGTCGGATCCGTCCAAAGGGAGCCATCCCGTTTCACCTTTTTGACAAGAGTCTTTTGTGGAAGTACCAGCAACGTGTCGTAAGACCAAACCGCATATCTCAACTCACCATCGCAAACAGGAACCATCCATACCGAATCAGAGTTTTGTTGCACTAATCTTTCATACCCATTATTCCTACGAAAAGATAGGATAAATCTTAGCGAATCATCACCCTCCATCGTCAATCGCAAAGGACAAGCATAATAGAAAGGAGGACGAAACGAGAGTTCGCTCAACACATTTCCCTTTCTATCCTTCCAAATCGGCACATAAGTCTTCTCTTGTAACTTCAGATTCCGTTTGCGAACGTCGGCATTGGGAGAATAGACTACAGCTGTCTGACTATTCTTCATAAGCCAATACTTCAACGACAAATAGAGTTGCTCATTCTCCACATAATAATAGTTCGCTTGAATATTCCACCACGGAGTATCCGAAGGATCAGCATAATAACAAGAATCAGCACGCAACGAATCAGAATAGATAAAAAGACTGTCACAAGAGAAATTTCCCTTCAAATAATGCAAAGACTTCGGTAGGACCACTTTTCGGAAAGGATAAGAAGGAACCGCAAAGGCGGAAGTTGGAGACTGCAAAAGCGGCAGGGTGTCCACACCTTCCGCAACGATAAACACGGAATTTTTCACCTCACCAATACTTTCCAAAGGCTTTGCGCCCCGCTTATAAGGACTCGTCTTCACCACAAACGGCAAGAGATACAACGTATCGTAAGTAGCCACATAGAATTGGCAGGAATCCTCACCGTCAAACGTCAGCAAAGCCTCCTCCGGCACTCCCTCCACCCGCACGGAGTCTATAAACTCCGTGGAATAAATCGAATCGACCTTCTCCCACGAATCACGGTGATCAACTCGAACCCAAAATTGGTAAGCATCCCGCATCCAACTCGTATCCCGCTTGCCTTTATCTAAATTAGGGCAATGAATCTCCCTCGTGCGCTTTTCCGCCACATCATAAAGAATAGTCCGCCACAAATCGTTCCGCAACTCTTCGGCGACTATAGAATCGTTCTCGCAATAAATGTACGGTATAAACGAAGACAGCTCTCTCGACCAATGTTTCGATAGAATGATCAACGAATCACAATCAATATCATAAGGGATGGTATTCAAATGTTTCGGAAATATGACTTTCGAAAAATGGCGAAGAGGCAGGCACGAAACGGAATCCACCGTCTCAGGCAGCTGAAACACAGACTCCTTCGGGTTGGGAGCCGAGAGAATGAGTTGGGTTTTTGCACGATTGTACAAGTTGCCATTTTCCAGACATAGGTAAGGATTCTTGGAATTCAACCGAATCTCGCATTGGGAAGAGAGTGCGGCATAAAAAACGAGCTTCTGCAAAGAGGCGGGAAGTACCAAGTGCTTGACCGAATCGACCGGCAGGTTAAAAAGGAGCGAATCAACACCTTCATCAACAATTATCGTAGAGAACCCAAAAAGAGAATCCCAACGAACCTCCTGAGAAAGCCTCAAAGGCGAATTTGTAGTCGAGCAGACATGCAAGACCGTATCATTCTCCACACGAAAGGGAGATCTCGGTTTTGCCTCAACATTCCATAAAGAAAAGAAGAAAACGCAGAGATAAAGAAGAAGTTTCTTTCCCATATAACACGACATTTATAGTTCCTACCAAATACAAATATAGGGAAAAACCGACAAAGGGAGTAGATTCGAAAAGCATTCAAACATGCATCGGAAAAACAGTTACCAGATTAGGACTATTTTTGTAATTTTACCAAAAAATATTTTCATCATGAAAAGAACCATCGTTGACGTATTCGAAAACTCAGTAAGCCAATTTCCTGACAACACTTTCCTGATGGAGAAAAAGGGAAATGAATGGCAGAACAGTTCCTATAAAGAGATAAAAGAACTTGTTTATCGACTCGGTGCCGGACTTCAGAGCTTAGGCGTAAAAAAGGGAGACAACATGGCGCTCCTCTCCGAAGGAAGAAACCTTTGGGTCGTAAGCGAACTCGCCATGTTTTACGCAGGAGCAGTCAATGTGCCACTAAGTATCAAATTGGAAGAGAGCAACGACCTCCTCTTTCGCCTACAACACGGTGACGCGAAATACATCATCGTGAGCGGCAACCAACTAAAGAAAATACGACTCATCGAAGATCAACTTCCCCTCCTTCAAAAAGTCATTATATTGGATGAACAAGAAGCATACGGGGAGAAAGAGATCTGTGTAAACGACGTCATGAAGATGGGTGACGACTTCCTTGCCAACCACTCGTTGGAAGAGTTCCTCAGCGTAGGCCTCAGTCTCCAAAATGACGACCTCGCCACCATCACCTACACAAGTGGTACGACGGCCGACCCTAAAGGCGTCAGCTTAACGCACAGAAACTATACAGCCAACGTCGAGCAATGCCTTTCAAGAGTTGCCATCGACCAGACTTGGAGAACCCTGATCATCCTTCCGCTCGACCACTGCTTCGCACATGTAGTCGGCTTCTATGTGATGATGATGAAAGGTGCTTCCGCAGCTACCGTACAAGTGGGTAAGACTCCGATGGAGACCTTGAAAAACATTCCACTCAACATCAAGGAGATTCGTCCGCACTTCATTTTGAGCGTGCCTGCCCTTGCCAAGAACTTCAAGAAAAACATAGAACAAAGCATCCACAACCAAGGAAGCTTCGTAGAAAAATTGTTCAATCTCGGAAAATCCATACGGCAAACTTACTACGGCGAAAGTTGCTTAGACGGCAAAGGCTGGCGTCATCTTCTCCGCCCTTTGATCTTCCTCTTCGATAAAATCCTTTTCAACAAGATCAAGGATAGTTTCGGCGGAGAACTACGCTTCTTCATTGGTGGAGGCGCACTGCTCGACAAAGACCTTCAAAAGTTCTATATAGGCATCGGTCTTCCTATGTTCCAAGGTTATGGACTCAGCGAGGCGACCCCTGTCATCAGTACCAACACGCCTTACTGCTACCGCTTCGGATCTTCCGGCAAACTGGTGGAGCCTATCGAGGTTAAAATCTGCGACAACGATGGCAAGGAGTTGCCGTTGGGCGAGCAAGGAGAAATCGTCGTAAAGGGAGAAAATGTCATGGCCGGTTATTGGAAGAACCCGACAGCCACCGCAGAGACCGTAAAAGAGGGATGGCTATACACCGGAGACCTTGGCTACCTCACACCCGAGGGACTGCTATACGTCAAAGGACGTTTCAAGAGCCTGCTAATCTCAAGCGACGGTGAAAAATATAGTCCAGAAGGCATCGAAGAGGCATTGGTGCAACTCTGCCCTGCCATCGACCAAGTGATGCTCTACAACAACCAAAGCCCTGCCACCAGCGCACTCATCGTTCCGAACAAACAGACGCTGCAACAAATGGGCTACGACCTGAAGAGCGAAGCCGGCAGGAAAGAGGCTCTCCGCGAGATACAACGCGAGATAGATAACTTCAGAAAGAACGGTGAATATGCGGGCATGTTCCCAGAAAGATGGTTGCCAAGTTCCGTCGCAGTCTTAAAAGAACCCTTCAGCGAGCAAAACCACATGATCAACAGCACGATGAAAATGGTCCGCGGAAAAATCGAGAAGGCATACGCACAAAGGCTCATCTACGTTTACACCGCAGAGGGGAAAAAGATAGACAACGAACAAAACATGGAGGCTTTGAAATAAAAGGCATTAACGAATAAAAAGATGATTAAAGCATTACAAAACATCAGTCGGTGGTTGGCCACCTACACGTCCGTATTCATCATAGGCATAGCCCTATTCACCTTCTTCGTACCCCAGACATTCTCTTGGGTCACCGGCTACATACAGACAGCCATTCTAGGACTCATCATGCTCACTATGGGGTTGACGCTCAACAAGGAAGACTTCAAGATTCTAGCGTCGCGCCCGTTTGACATATTCCTGGGTTCCATAGCGCAATACACCATCATGCCCGGATTGGCCTTTCTTCTGACAAAATTGTTCGAGTTGGACGAATCGCTTGCCATCGGTATCATTCTCGTGGGATGCTGTCCCGGCGGTGTATCAAGCAACATCATGAGTTTCCTTTGCAAAGGAGACGTGGCTTTTTCCGTGGGAATGACCACCGCCTCAACCCTCTTGGCGCCCTTCGTCACGCCCTTCCTCGTACTCCTCCTAGCCGACAAATCGGTGAATGTAGACACGAAGGGAATGTTCATCAACATCTTGATTGTCACAATTCTGCCCGTCATAGCAGGATTTCTGCTCAACTTGAAATTCGGTAAGAAGAGTTACTTCCCCACGCTAAGGAGTTTGATGCCAGGAGCCAGTGTCATCTGCCTTGCCTGCATCGTAGGCGGAGTGATCTTCAGCGTTCATGACCACCTGATCAATAGTGGTTGGTCGCTCTTCGCCCTCACATTCGGAGTCGTCTTCTGCCACAATAGCCTAGGCTATGCCATAGGCTTCCTCGTCGGCAAGATATTCCATTTCGGAACAGCGCAAAAGAGGACCATCAGTATTGAAGTCGGCATGCAGAACGCCGGACTTGCCACCAACCTCGCCTCCAACTTCTTCATTGCCACCAACCCGCTTGCCGTTGTCCCTTGCGCCATATCCTGCGCTTGGCACTCCATCTCAGGCACCATCTTGGCAGGACTATTCATGCAATTCGAGAAGGGAAGGCATTCGTAAGTCACAACACCCGTTCCTTTTCGGCACTCCCTACGGTTTTTCAATCGGTCACAGCGTTCGCACGACGCACGCCTCCGTCCAGAAATCCGTTCGGAAGAAAAGCGAAATCCCTCGAAATCAATTTATAGAGCCCGCCCACAGAATGCGGCCAAGAAAATTCTCAAAAAAAAGAGAGAAACTATTTGCCACATTCCGAAAAAGTGTCTATCTTTGCACCGCAATTGAGAAAAACAATGGCTCCGTAGCTCAACTGAATAGAGCATTTGACTACGGATCAAAAGGTTACAGGTTTGAATCCTGTCGGAGTCACAAATTTTCCTCAAAAGCACAATCATACAAAATGGCTCCGTAGCTCAACTGAATAGAGCATTTGACTACGGATCAAAAGGTTACAGGTTTGAATCCTGTCGGAGTCACAAAGCACCAAGCAATTGGTGCTTTTTTGTTTTTGTAGGCTCAGCAAGAGGCTTTCACCACCCTCACGGAGAAGGTATCGACGACACGACACTAAATTGTTCCACCTTTCAAGCGCGGGATGGCACGGAGAAATCGAAAGAAGACACAAAGAACGAGGATTTTTCTGCAAAAAAACAATCCTCCTTATCTACGAACTTTATATACCTTTGCAGTGTCGTTTGGAACGAACGGCTTTTCCCAATCGATGAAAGGTTCTGCGATTGCCGAAAACATACCATCAGAACCTCCTATAATCTACATAAACATGTTAAAAAAATTACTAACACTTTTCCTATTACAGTGCGCTATCAACACAGTATTTGCAGCCAATTATCTGACATTTACAGCAGAGGAAGCAGGATCTTCGTTTGGAATCACAAATTACCACGACAACAATCCTGATGTGCAATATTCCTTGGATGGAGGTGAGACATGGACTCAATGAAGATGTTCAAGTGGAATTGCATCAAAAAGGAGTCTTCTTCGTCAAAGTCGGAAAGGAATGCCGAAAGGTGGAATTGTAAGATTAATAATCGGAGGTGGAATTCGTGGAATGAGATACCACATCACCACCGAAAAGTTGAAAGAGACAAAAGCCCTGCATTTGAAATGTGGGGCTTTTTCATACTTCATAAACATGAAATTCCCCTATTTTTTAATCATTTTCATCAAAATATGCCATTTATTGCTAACTTTGTAAAAAGCACAATAAAAACACTCATTACATAAAGAGAAATCTCAGATGAAAACAGCCCACATTTTTGTAAGCCTATCACTAGCAGCCATGGTGCTTACTACCCAAGTACAAGCGTCCGATTTGTCAGAGTACGAACAAAGACAAATGCAGCAAGCCATCGAATATTGCGACAACGGCGAAATCGACAAATCCATCGAGATTTACAATAAGCTGCTGGAAAACAACCCCAAGAATTATTTGATCAACTACGAATTGGCCTACGCCAAGTCCATGAAGAAAGAATATGAAGAGGCCATAAAAATAAGCAAGAAGATAGAAAAAGATCCCAGAGCAGATGCCCAACTTTACCAACTCCAAGGCAACGCCTACGATTACCTCGGAAAACGGAAGACTGCCGTTGCCTGCTACGACAAAGGATTGAAAAGATTCCCCAACTCAGGCATCCTCTACATGGAGAAGGGAAACATCTGTTTCATGGAGAAAGATTATGACAGGGCTATCGAATTATACGAAAAAGCCATGGAGGTTGAGCCCACCTACCCGTCGCCCTACCTCCGCACAAGCGCCATCTATCTAAATTCGCCAGAATACGTTTGGGCTCTCATTTACGGAGAGAGTTTTCTTATTTTGGAGAAGGAGGCTAAGAAAAAAAATATCAAAAAAGCAATGCCTGCAATGCCAGACTCCTTATATCTTACAACTCCTAATAGCCATTGGAATCAACTCATCCAAAAAGGAATCGTGGAGATTTTCGACAACGCATTTAAGATGCAAGGAGACACCATGCTACACATATCCTTCACCAAGAAAAACGAAATCGGCATGCATGGACTAAAATTGCTCATACCTTTTGAAATCAGGTATGAATTGGCCGCATCCAAATCAAAACCCGTACTCGAAATGATAGCAAACAAGAGAGACAGCATCACGCTTTCAGACATCATCGGAATAAGGGAAGCTATAGCCAACACGTACAAAGAAGAATGGGAAGAAGAATTCCCCAACTACTTGCTGGACTACCAAAAACAGTTGATCGACGGCGGCTACTTCGAGGCATTCTCCATGGAGTTGTTCAAAGACGCCTACAATAAAGAATACCTCGAATACGTTTCAAAAGAAGAGAATCAAAAGATTTTGAAAGCCCTACACACTTGGATGATACAACATCCATTTGAACCGAACGCAAACAAACCTATCAAACGAATAAACAATCCGAAGAAATGAAGAAGACGTTAATACTCATCGCATTGGTGCTAAGCACCCTGACAGGATACGCAAAACCAGATTTTGAAATTCCTGAAATTAAGAAATACGAGAGCGCCGAAGATTGCCGCAAGGACAACGACATCGCCCTCAAAACAGCCCAATACTACTTGTCCGCCGAACTTCCCGAAGAGGCTTTTTGGACCCTTTCCGCCGCACAATACATCATGGCATGGGTTGAAGCCTCCGACGACATTACCATCTACATAGACGAGAAGAGAGGCCTCTATCTCGAATGCGAGAGCCAAGACATATCAAGCCAACTCGCCGTGGCCTACTTTGCCGGATGTGTCATTTATTGCTTGGAAAACAAGCAAAAGGAACACGACTTCAACATGCACTATTTTGCAGTGAGCAAAATGATGACTTACTACGAAAAGAACAAGGGAAAGACAGGTAGCGACAAAATCATGGACGGCTATTTAAAGGATTTCAAAAAGGGAAAATTGAAAGCAAAAGAAGAAAAGAAATTCAAGGAGAAAAATTGATTTCCAAAAACAATCACATGGAGAGACGTTTCACATGAGACGTCTCTTTTTATTTCAACAAATTTTAATTTAATGGAATAATTCAGAATACAAACATTCCATCTTACCTACGCATCTTCAACAAAACAAGTTTCACACAACACATCCACCCTCCTACCTCAAAGCGACAACACCACCCAACGAGAGGGAAAATCAAACAGCTTTCTACTGTTTTCGAAAGGCCAATCTACCAATGAAATATCCATAATCGTTCTATAGCGTATATCACAAGAGGCATCCTACCGAAATTTTTTCAACAAATCATCTTTTTTCACATAATTAAACAACCTACAATGAAAAAAAAGATTTATCTTTACCCTGTGATTATTAAAAATGTGTCGAACTATCTTAAATACTCAATAAAATGAAAAAACTTTATACTCTTGCAGGGGCTATCTTCCTCGCAGCAGGATGCTTTGCCCAAACCACCCTTACCTATAAGGACAATGGTCTGAGGATCGGCGACCACAGAAACTTGAAGAAGATGGAATACCAAGCCTCAACTCCTGCCGGACCTAACCAAGTATGGGACTATTCAAATGCTAAGGAGATAAATACAGATATGTACATTGACCAAGCTGAGAACTTCTCGGCTAAGAGCAACTCCAACATCTTCCTCTCTTGCGACGAAGGCGGTACTAAGAACACTTTCTTCGAAATCAGCAAGACGCAGAAAATGTATTGGGGATTGGAGAGCAAAAGCACTAAGATCTCCTTCGAGCAACCTATCGTAGACTTGAAGTTCCCATTCGCTTACGGTGATGCTATCAATGGCGCTATGGTCGGTACTTACGCTGTGGGCGGACAAGAATATGCTATAGACGGTACTTACATCACAAGTGCTGATGCATGGGGTACGTTGATTTTGCCAGACGGAAATGTTTACGAAAACACACTCCGTATCAAGGTTGACAAGAACTACGAGCAATTCATGGGCGCAACTAAGTATCAGATCCATTCTGTTCGTTACCAATACTTCGCAGAAGGTGTTCGCTACCCTGTCCTCATCGTATTGGAAAGCGAAATCACTTCTGACTGCAACTGCTCTTGCGGAAACAGCAAGTCTTTCGATGCTTTCTTCGAAACTCCTGACTTCAAGAACCTCGCTCCAAAGAGCAAGCCACAAGAGAACTTGGCTATCAAGAACTTCTCTTACGAAGTTTCTCCTAACCCATTCGAGAATGAGTTGACTGCTACTTTCAAATTGGAGAATGCAGCAAGCATCAGCATCAACTTGGTTGACAACGCCGGTAAGGTTGCCGCTACTATCGTAGATGCTCAATTGAGCGAAGGCGACTACGCTTACACCGCTAAGACAGACAACTTGCCTGCTGGACAATACACATTGCGCGTATTGGTTGACGGTCAAAAGGCTTACTCTTCTAAGGTAATCAAGAAATAATTCTTATAAAGAATTTCAAAAGGCTATCCATCCATTGGGTAGCCTTTTTTATTTGTTGAGGCAACCGAAACAAAGGCCTATCAATCACTTCCTATTCAAAAAACACACAACCATAGCATATAACTGACTATATTCGCAACAATAAACCACCCTAAATCAATCGAAATGGAAAAGAAAAACATTGCCCGACTACTATTCCTCCTCCTACCATTAGGATGCCTCTTTTACCTTTTATGCCACCAGATGACAAACAACGAAGCATCCGGGGCAGTTCAGGAAGAGGCAGTAGGCAATCCAAGCGACATGGAGATCACCTTGGAGGTCTCCTTGTCCGACGCACTCAAATCATTTGCCGGCACGCACGCCACTGACTCCATCTTCAAATCGGCCCTCAACAGTGCAGAGAAGAACCAGGGGAAGACGCAAGGCGATTTTATGGATCACTTCGCCGAAGCCTTCAAGTCCAACGGTCATCCGCTAAGTTCACTCTTCTCCGACTCTGAATTAAACAAGCAGATCAATAGTTCCACGAGCGACGAAAAAGTGATCAAGATTCTCAAAAAGGAAGTCAAGAGCACAACCGACCAAACAATCAACATTTTACGCTCCCGCCTAAAGAAATTAGGCATTTCCAAACCCGAAATCCGTTCGACAGAGGTGGAAGGACAAATCCACATCAAGTTGCTAGGCATCAAAAGTCCTGAACGAATTCGCAAGATGCTCATTAGCCCGGGCAACCTCGAATTTTGGGAGACCTACAAACTGAGTGAAATAATCACAAACGTGGAGGCCGTCAATACCATGGCAAGAGGACTTGAATCGACACCTGAATTGGTTAAAATGGATTCCCTCTTCAAGATACTCTCCATAGATTTCGACAAGAATAGCAACAGCTATTATAGTTCGGAAATCTGTCGAGCCGAGACAAAAGACACGGCAGTAATCTCAAGCTACTTCAAATTAGCGAAAGAGGAGAAGCTAATACCAGCCGACCTCCACCCCGCTTGGTGTCCCAATAGAAATTCAGATGGACAAAAGAGTTTCAGTCTAATTGCCCTCCGCTCAACAGGAAAGACGGGGAAAGCGGCCATGTCCGGCAACCTCACCCAAGAAGCGAAAGCCGAATTCTATGAAGAGGAAAAAGAAAGCGCCATCACCATAAACATGACCCCACAGGCGGCTAAAGATTGGCAAGCCCTCACAGGAAGAAGCATCAACAACACAATCGGCATCGTCTTGGATGGCCTTGTCTACTGCTACCCTCGGGTTAACTGCGAGATCTCATGCGGACGGTGCCAAATCGTAGGCGAATTCACTTTCAAGGAAGCGAACGACTTGGCAAACCTATTGAACACAGGCCCATTGCCCGTTTCCGTCAAAATCATCGAAGAAAAGGTTACAGATTCGGCAAAGAAATAGATCTCACATCGTGAGGATAGGTGATTTTCTTAGCCATTGGATAAATTTTTATTTCGTCAAAGGGAATGGGGAAAGATGCAATCGAAACGTACAACGCAAAATTTGTAGCGTTGGAAAACACCTTCAAGGAGGAGAATATCCGCTTTATTTTCGAAAAAGAGAAGCATGAACATGAGTTTATTGCGGAAACAAACGACCGCTTTTCGGAGATGTCATCGAAAGAGACTTTTGGTTGAGAATGGTCCCATAAGTTTCCCTGCGGTCGTTATGTAATTCTTGTTCTTCAGAGACATTCGCTCATCGAAAAGGGGGAAGTCGTCTTTCGAAACGACTCCTTTCAACCCGTTGTTGGGAAATTCTCACGCTATCGAAGCCCAAACTATATCCTAGTTTTGGATCAACCCTTGGGATCCTCCCATATAATCAGGAGTGAGACAAGCCACTATCAGTCCAAGTGTTTTCCTAATCCGGAAGAAGCCGAGAAGTCCGCAATCAAATACTCGCTCCAAGGATTCCGTGTGGCCATCATGTCTTGGTTTGAGGACTATGATATGTATTGAGGGAAGCAAGAAATCGCCTCGCTACAACCATTGCCTAAAAACTCTGCGTCTCATCACATTCGTAAAAGCAATCCGATTTCCAACGGAAAACGTTGTGTTCTATATAATCTGCAATACGGTTTTGCTCCTCGACAGTACGAATCATGTGGTCATGAAAACGAGGTTGCCACGCAAACATAATTCGATTGGTGTTTGCAAAACAACTAACAGCACGTTTTAATCCGCCTACTGCTGTGGACAACAAACCACGTTTATGCGAAACCAATTGCATTTGTTCATTAACGATTGTATTTTTCCATCGAGATGGATTAGATGTCCGAGACGATGTACACACCGATGATTGTAGAGACGATGTGCACATCGTCTCTACGGTTGGCGTTTCAGAATGAATAACCACAATCGCATGTACATGGTTAGGCATAACCACCCACAAAGGTATTTGGGCGTAGGGGTAATGCGATGACACATTACGCAGTTGTTCGTCAACATATCCCCCGACTGCAGACAGATGCATGACTGAAGATGGAGACAAGGCCTGATTGCAAGCAATTTCTCCAAAGTAATGTTCACGATTTTTTGTGCAAATGGTTACGAAATACACTCCTCCATTATAATTGTGCCACGAAGCTCGTGAAGAAGATATACGATATCGGTTTTGAAACAAATCAGTAGACATAATATTACATTTGTTATATTTACATAACGCAACGCAAGGTCGTTTATTGTTCAGAAGGTAGATTCCTCCTCCGACATTTTATATAATAACCAACGGTGATTACGTCCGATTGTAGAGACGATGTGCACATCGTCTCTACGCTATACCCTACAATTCTCGCAAGACATCTAAGAATTTCTCCTTGGTATAGGCTCCGTCTAATTCCATTTTGTCGAATACCATAAAGTAGCGATATGTATCGCCTGCCTTGTTTGCCCAAAACCTGCCTAGTTCTAATTTTTTCCTGCTATCACTATTATCTCGATCGTCTCCTTTTGTTTCAAGTAACACAATATGATTGTTTTGTGTGCGAATAATGAAATCAGGGTAGTGGTTTAGGAAGCCGTTAATGCAGAATCCTTGTCCACGCTCTGGATTGCGATGCCAAAACATAACATTGTCGAGATTGGCCACAGCTGCTATTACATTGTATTCAAAATTATTGATATCTCCGTATTCCTCCAAATAGAGTCCTTTGGACAAGCCAGTTGCAACCTTTCCAGGAGTGATGTTTGTAGGTAATTTGTACGCTTCTTCGCAGACAATTTGACCTTTATCTAATAATGTTTTGAAGTTCCTCTGTTGATAATCAGACACAAGAGAATTAATTTTATCCTTAAATGCACGTTCTGTAAGCAAGTCGTTATTGAACAAATCCATTAGTTCCTCATCGCTTTTGTCTTTTAGTACGTCACGGATATAATTACTGATATGCGGTTCGTTCACCTCATCAAAGTGCAATCTTTTTGCAATCTTCCCAACCAATTGTTTACGTTTCCCTTCTATTCCATATCCTACAAACATTTCTCGGAGAGTTGATATTTGCACCTCATTCATTTTGTATTGCTTGGGTACATATTCCCCTTCTCCACGTTTTTCTAAATCAATCCTCACTGCTTCTGCATCTGTTCGCGTGAAGTTGATGTTTTTGTCCGCTTTTTCTAATTCAAAACCTTCCGTTAGAATTGTTTTTGAAAGTTTAATAGTATGACCTTCTGGATTAAAAATATTCGAGGTGCTTACTTTTTTCACGAAGACCGGTAAAACCATTTGATTTGCTACTTCCTTGAAATCTTCTTTTATAGTGTACATGCTTACTTTGTCTTTAATATCGGATGGAATGTTAGATTGATCGTCTTCTTCGTTTTCTTTCTCGTATTTGTCGTTGGCTTCATGTGCTTGTTTCAATATTCCCTCTGAAATAGATGATCCCTCCTTGGATTCTTGTGCATCATCGTTTCCTTCATTGCCATTACTTTTTGATGCTTCTTTTTCTCCTTCTGTTTCTAATTTTTGCCTCAAATCATCAGCAGAGAAATCACTATCATCAGTTTCTTCTAATCCACCATCATTGGTAGTGTTTTTTTCGTCCTGATTATCTTCGCCTTGTTTTTCATCATTGTTGTCTTCTTCGTTGTTGTCAAAAATTCCAACTGATACAGGAGTGGGTTGTTGGTTATTTTGAATTGTCTCATCTGCTTCCACTATACGCGTATCCTTCGATGAGAAGCCCGCATTGTTCAACCCTTTTATGACTGATTCTACCGTCTCTCTGAAATTATTTGACGAGGTGAAAACGTACGAAAGATTCAAAAATTCATCTACGTGTTTGGTAGTATAGGGTAATCGAAGTACACGTCCCACTATCTGTTCCACATCAATACGAGAAGTCTTGTTGGCAAGGGATGCCAAAATGTAGGCAAACGGACAGTCCCATCCCTCTTTCAACGCATTGACGGTAATGATATAGCGCACCTCACACTCTTCGCTCATTAGGTCAAGTCCCTTCAACTCATCTTTTTCTGCGGTCTTAATTTTTATCCATGCTTCGTTAATGCCTGCATCAATTCATTTTTTCTTTACTTTATCGAATGTTTCGTTGTATTTGTAGCTTTTAGGTTGTGCCTGAACTAATACGATTGGGCGGATGTAACGGCCGCCTTTTTTTCGTATTTCTACGGCTCGTTTTTCAAGTGTGTTTCGTAGTGTAATGGCATTGAAAAGCACATCGGTTGTATTGTCCCGATTGTAAAGAATAACGGGCAATTTCACCATGTTGGCGTCTTTTAGTTTCTTGGCATCCACAAAACTGATGATGTTGCTTTTCTCTCGTGGGGTGGCAGTGAGGTCAAGTATGAAACTAGGATTGATTTGTTGGAACATTTCCACGCGAAGTTTCGCTTCGAAGTTATGGCTCTCATCAATGATGACCACAGGGTTTAGGTGTGCAATGGCTTGAATGAGTGATGTCTCATCTGCTCCTTCTATTCGTTCTCCATGCCCAAATGCTTTGGCGTAATCGGCCAATGATGAGTTCTCTCGAAATACTCGTCTGCCGTCTTTGTTATTGGCAGCGAATGATTGTACACTCAATACGAAAATGGTCAACTGTTCCCGTATCTGACCGGGCTGAATGCCTGTTCCTGCCAATGCTGTTTCTTTGTCGACTACCACAACACGGTTGTTGAAATGTGTGTTGATGCGTTGACGATACGGATGCTCCGGGTCGCTTAAGTTCTTATAGGTTTGTTTCAGAATGCTGTCACTTGGCACAAACCACGCTACGACCTTGGGTTGTTCTGCTGGGAGATGGTCGAAAATGACTTTCAAAGCATTTGAGGCAATGAACGTTTTTCCTCCTGCTGTCGGTACTTTGAACATGACACGCGGAATGCCAGGGACCGTACTATTGTCGTACGAATGGATGAATCGGTTATTGTCGATGGTTGAGATGTCAATGCCCTTTTTTATCCAAAAATTAGCATAAGCCTTACGTAAATCTTGGTCTTCAGAGACTTGTCTCATATAGGCTGCAAGATCATCGAGCGTATCTTGTTGATATTGTTTTAGTTCCATGTGCTTAGAATTTTAAAAACGACTAATGTCGCGTGGAATTTTCTTGAAAATGATATTGTGAGCAGATAGCCACTCTTTGTCAATGACGCATTGATCTGCGTAAACAACGTATGTTTCCGCTTTTTCGCTAATGATGTTGAGCGTATCGTGGCTGAGCGTGGTTATTTTCTCAGGTTCATAGTAGAAATAATACGATGTGTCTTGATGTATGCCTAATAGGTATTTGTTTGGTTGTATGGCGGTGGCGTATGGTGTGCGGGTTTCGGTGTACCAAATGTATTCGCACAATTTTTCTCTTCCAATTTTCTCGTTCATATACCCATCTTCGTTGAAAACAGGTTCTCCCAATTCATAGAAGGAAAAGGAACCACCTGTTCCTTCCACAGCATTCTTGTCTTCGCCATACCCATTTATCACACGTCGCACACGTTCGGCTGTGATATTTTCGGCATAATCCTCCATTTCAACGAGGATGAATTTGCGATTGCCTCCATCCTGCTTGTTGAGCTTTAAGACTGCGTGGGCGGTGGTGCCAGAGCCTGCGAAGGAGTCGAGGATGATGGAGTCGGATGTTGCTGTTATATTCAAAAGATTTTCTAACAATGTAGTTGGTTTGGGAGTTTCAAATACATATTTTTCTGAAAATACTTTTTCTAATTCTTTTGTACCCATTGTTGCTGTCCCGTATTTTTCAGCTGTAAACCAAGAATTAGGAACAGAACCATAATCTTGTTTTTCGCTCAGAAAGACTTTCATTTGTGGTCTCCCTTTGCCGTTTTTCCCGAATATAATTCGTCCATCAGCCAAGGCACTGGCGAATTTTTCTGGCAAAATTCGCCAGCACCTCCCACTTGGTGGAAGGTGCTGTTCTCCCGTATTAGGATTTGTTATTAGATACGTTAAATTAGGTCTGATATGTGGAGCATCCATTGGATCAGCCTTCCAAGGACCTCTTGGGTCATTGTCTGGATTGCTAAATTTCCCATTATCTATGCGAATAGGATAAAAAGCAAATTCATTTATTTCAAACCATCTTTCGGCATTACTTTCTTTTAATCTTCTGTCTACCTTTCTTCTGCTTTTTGCAAAACAAACAATATACTCGTGATTGATACTTAAATCCGTATCATTTTGTAATGAAGCTCTTGATTGCCAAGGAATGCTTGTTATAAAATTCCCCGCTCCAAATATCTCATCACAAATCAACTTCAAATTCGCCTGTTCATTATCATCGATGGAGATAAAGATTGCTCCGTCATCGCTCAGTAGTCTTTGTAGCAATTTCAAGCGAGGATACATCATGCAGAGCCACTTGTCGTGACGAGTGAGGTCTTCTGCTTCTTTCCCAACCACTTGTCCCAACCATTTGCGGATTTTAGGAGAGTTCACATTGTCGTTGTAAACCCAGTTCTCATTGCCTGTGTTATAGGGAGGATCTATGTAGATACACTTAATGCGCCCCTCATATTCGGGGAGCAAGGCTTTTAGGGCTTCAAGGTTATCGCCATGTATGATTTTGTTGCCGTCGGACCCTTCGGTCGGGACGGTATCGGTAGAGACGATGTGCACATCGTCTCTACAACCATCGCCAAACGTATATTTGCGTTCCAACACACGGAACGGCACATCGTTGTGATGGTTTATGATTTGTTCTTTCCCTATCCAATTTAATGTCGGCATAATTCTTTATTTTTAAGAACTTACGCCGATACCTCATAATAAGCACAAAAAAAGCGTGAACCGTTCGTTTGTCGCTTATTACTCACTGCGGTATTCCCCAATACCTTGTACACTAATAAGCACGAAACGGCTCACGCCCTAAGGCGTGAACCTCTCGCTCGCTTATCCTCGTGTACTTTTAAATTTGGGGAATTTTCAGTGAAGAGAATAAGAGCGTAAAGCTCAATATGTTATATTATATGTTCGCTATTCCTATTTCTTAACTATATGTTTTGTTTTATTTTAGCACAAATTTATAAAAATTCCCAACATTCACCACCTCAATAGGGAAGAATAGACTATAAAGTCCTTTTCTGCATCGGGTTCCGCAAGCATCAATTCATCGGCATTATTCCAAGATCTTACCATGAGTAGGCTTGTCCTCATGCACGAATTCCTAACATTGCGCCTACCGAGCATAAAAAAAACAGGAGAAGCCATGCCCCTCCTGTTTTTCCTCCTTATAAAACCTAATTATAGATCCTTAGCTGAATCAATTGCCTTTGAGATAGAAGCAAAGATTTCGTCGATAGAACCAACACCCTTGATGTCTACGCAAGTACCCTCTTTCTTGTAGAAATCGATTACAGGAGTAGTTTGCTCGTTGTAAGTCTTGATTCTCTTCGTGATAGTCTCCATGTTATCGTCTGAACGACCAGAAACCTTACCACGCTCCAAAAGTCTCTTAACCAATTCTGGCTCATCAACTTGGATGTTAAGCATAACAGCTACGTCAGTACCTCTCTTGTTCAACATCACCTTCAAAGCCTCTGCTTGTGCGTATGTACGAGGGAAACCGTCGAAGATAACACCCTTTGCGCCCTTTGCTGACTCAAGCTCCTTGTCAAGCATGTTGATAATCAACTCGTCAGTCACCAACTTACCCTCGTCGATGAAAGACTTAGCGATCTTACCCAATTCAGTTCCCTCTGCGATTTGCTTACGGAGGATGTCACCTGTTGAGAAGTGCTTGAAGTTATACTTCGCGATGATGTTTTCGCTTTGCGTACCCTTACCTGAGCCTGGAGCTCCAAAAATTACTACGTTCTTCATTTTTTGCAATCTGTTTATT
Organism: Paludibacteraceae bacterium; assembly: GCA_017553575.1. GTDB lineage: Bacteria > Bacteroidota > Bacteroidia > Bacteroidales > Paludibacteraceae > RGIG10190. Next base: position 10,040 of record JAFZKQ010000066.1, on the reverse strand, counting down.
CCCCGTCAAACGGAGAGTATTCACACTAAATTATTTATTGTTTCTTTTTCCAATACATATATAGCCCCCAAGTTGCGACCATGGCCGTTATAGTCCAAACCATAACCCACGATGAAACCATCTCCTATCCTCTTGCCCACATAATCCAATGGGACATCATAATGAATAGCGTCAGGCTTCACCAAGAAGGTAGCCACGGCAATACTTGATGGCGACTTCGACTTCAATATCTCCAGAAAGGACTTCATGGAAAATCCCGTATCGACAATATCCTCCAAGACAATCACATCCCGTCCTGCGACATCATCCGGAATCGGCGCCAGTTCCGTCAACTTACCGGTCGAAGTCATTCCTTCGTATGAGGCATACCGGACAAAGGCCAAGTCTGAATCGACCTCTATCTTTCGGAGAATATCGGAGGCGAACATAAAAGCTCCGTTCATCATCACCAAGAAGTAAGGGGTCTTCCCCTTGTAATCCCGATTTATGGACGATGCCATCGCAGAGACAATCTCCGCAATCTCCCTTTCCGAAATAAACTCCACAAAGTTCTTGTCCAATACTCTCATTGCCCTATCCTATTGAGATTAGTACCCCGTCAATCTTCCACTTTTTCGTTCAGCAAGGCAAAATCCAAGACATCCTTGATTGTATCCACATAATGGAAGGTCAATCCCTTCACATACGTCTCTTTGATATCCTCAATATCCTTCTTGTTCTCCTTGCAGAGCATGATATCCGTTATGCCGGCACGCTTAGCCGCCAATATTTTTTCCTTGATACCTCCGACAGGCAAGACTTTTCCCCTTAAGGTTATCTCTCCTGTCATGGCCAAATTCTTGCGGACTTTCCGTTTAGTAAACGAAGAGGCCAACGAAGTGGTGATGGTCACACCTGCCGATGGGCCGTCCTTCGGTATGGCACCTTCCGGAACATGGACATGGACGCTATACTCCTCGAATAGATTCGGGTCGATTCCGAACGACTCGGCATGGCAACGGAGATACTCCAAAGCCAAAACAGCCGACTCCTTCATCACGTCGCCCAGATTTCCGGTCAACGTCAACTTCGGTGCCTTCGATTTGGAAAGGCTCGACTCCACGAAGAGGATCTCACCTCCTACAGCCGTCCAAGCCAAACCTGTAACGACGCCCGCATAGTCGTTGCCTTCGTACTTATCTTTCGAATAACGCTCCATTCCCAAATAAGAAGACAAATTGCTTGGCGTAACAACAGGATCGAGTTCCTCCTTGGATGCAATCTTATAAGCGGCCTTGCGCATGATCTTCGTAATTTGCTTATCCAACTCACGAACGCCCGACTCACGCGTATAATTCTCGATAATCTTCACCAACGCATTCTTTCCGACAGAGAGCATCTTCGGATCTATGCCGTGGTTGTCCAACTCCTTTGGAACCAAATGCCTTGACGCAATCTCCACCTTCTCCTCCAACAGATAACCAGAAACCTCTATAATCTCCATTCTATCCAACAAAGGTTGAGAAATCGTGCTGAGATTGTTCGCCGTAGCGATAAACATCACATTGGACAAATCGTAATCAATGTCCAAGTAATTATCGTGGAAAGCGTTATTCTGTTCAGGATCCAAGACCTCCAACAAAGCAGAAGCAGGATCGCCCTTATAATCGGAACTTACCTTATCTATCTCATCCAAGATGAAAACCGGATTGGAAGTACCCGCCTTCTGGAGGCTTTGGATAATACGTCCAGGCATCGCACCGATATAGGTACGTCTATGGCCACGAATCTCCGACTCGTCGCTCAAGCCACCCAAGGAAATACGGACATACTTACGCTTCAACGCCTCAGCAACCGATTTACCCAAAGAGGTCTTACCAACTCCCGGAGGGCCGTACAAGCAGATGATCGGCGACTTCAACTCTTTTTTAAGCTTCAATACCGCCAAATGCTCCAATATACGTTCCTTCACCTTTTCGAGTCCGTAATGGTCTCTATCCAATATTTTTTGGGCCGACTTCAAATTCAACGTATCCTTAGAGAACTCGTTCCAAGGCAAATCCAAAATCGTCTCCAAGTAATTTAATTGCACCCCATAATCGGGTGAGTGGAGAGGCGTACGCTCCAAACGAGCCAACTCCTTATCAAAAATCTCCTTTACGGAGTCGTTCCACTTCTTTTTGGCTGCGCGTTCACGCAACTTCTCAATCTCCTGAGGCGCATCACCTCCCAACTCGGATTGGATGGCCTTCATCTGCTGCTGAAGATAATACTCACGCTGCTGTTGCTCGATACCCTCCTGCGTCTTGGATTGGATATCCAACTTGAGCTCCACCATCTGCATCTCTTTGTTCAACAAAGACAAGAGAGCAAAGCCACGCTCCTTCACGTCAGGCAACTCAAGCAAGCGCTGACGGTCTTCCAACTTCAAGCCGAAATTAGCACAGATGAAATTAATCAGAGAGACTGGGTTCTCTATATTCTTGATGGCGAAAATCGCACCGTTCGGGAAGGAAGAAGAAGACTTGATGATTCGTGTAGCCACATCCCTAAGCGCCTCCAACAATGCCTTAAATTCCTTGTCGCTCGGCATTGGCACAATGTCGTAACGAGGAAGCACATGCCCTTTAAGATAAGGCGTAGTTGAGACGATCGACTCCAACGAAATCGACTTCTTACCTTGGAGGATTGCCGAAGAAGTTCCGTCCGGCATCTCCAAAACCTTCACCACCTGCGCAACCGCACCTATATGATACAAATCTTCGAATTCAGGAGTCTCGACCTTCTCATCCTTTTGGGAGAAGACACCTATCACGACCCCTTTCTTATAAGCATTACGAACAGCTTTTAACGATTTTTCCCTACCTAAGGTGACAGGCATCACAACCCCTGGGAATAAAACCATATTTCGCAAAGCCAGCAGAGGCAATGACTCGTTCTCTCCCTCCTTGAATTCGAAAGAATCGTCTCCATCAGAGATCAACGGAATAAAATCAGCACCACCCTCACGTTCGGCCTCCAAAATAATATCCTCAATTTTTGTTGTCATGTCATTTTGTGTTTATATATGTCATATTGTCAGCGGAAACATTCTTACTTTTTACGCCAACTGTTCAACCAACCAATGCAACATCCTAACAATAAGCCATTTATAATAAGATCGCATCGACAGTCATTATAGAAGTCCAATTGTCGTGCCAAGGTCTTTCTAAATACGCAAGAAAGCCCCAAAGGAAAAACCTATGGAGCCTATATCACATCTAACGAAAGAAGCCTATCCCATCAACAATTATTTCTTCTCTTCTTGAGTCTTAGAAGCAGGAGCATTTGAAGTCATATCACAAGTACCCGTAATCTTGGCACCCTCCTCAACGCTCAAAATCTTCGTATAGATTTCGCCCTCTATCTTTGCTGTAGACCTCAACGTCAACTTATCGCTGACATAAATCTTTCCCTTCAAAGTACCGGAAATCTCTGCATTTGTACACGTAAGCGAACCTTCGACAAAACCCTTGGGGCCAATTACGACTTTTCCCTTACAACTAATTTTACCCTCTACGTTTCCATCCAAACGAAAATCATTTTCTGCCTGAATTTCACCCGTAACTTTCGTTCCGAAAGCCAAGGTATTATGCTCTGTGCCTTGTGCTACAATTTCTTTTGCCATATCATTTCCAAATAATCCCATTGATTTACATAAATCTAATAGACGTTATACCTAAAAGGAGTACCAAAGCCAAAACGGATCCGACCTTGGTCTCCCGAAACTAATACCTTATCAATATGCCGACTTGAACTGATCAAGGAAACGAACATCGTTTTCCGAGAACATACGAAGGTCTTTCACCTTGAACTTCAAGTTGGTGATACGCTCAACACCCAAACCGAAAGCATAACCCGTATAAACCTTGCTGTCTATACCGCAATTCTCCAAAACGTTCGGATCGACCATACCACAACCCAAGATTTCAACCCAACCGGTTCCTTTACAAAAGGCGCATCCCTTTCCACCGCACAAGTCGCAAGAGATATCCATCTCAGCGGAAGGCTCCGTAAATGGGAAGTAGGAAGGACGGAGACGAATCTTCGTATCTTCACCAAACATCTCCTTCGCGAAGTAAAGCAATGCTTGGCGCAAATCAGCAAACGAAACATTCTTGTCGATATACAAACCTTCAATCTGGTGGAAGAAACAATGCGCACGGTACGAGATGGCCTCGTTACGATAAACACGTCCTGGACAAAGCACACGGATTGGCGGCTTTTGGTTAAGCATCACACGAGACTGCACGGAAGAGGTGTGCGTACGCAACAAGACGTCCGGATCACGCGTAATAAAGAATGTATCCTGCATATCCCTTGCCGGATGTTCTGGAGGGAAGTTCAATGCGGAAAAGACATGCCAATCGTCTTCCACCTCTGGACCCTCCGCAATCGTAAATCCGATACGGGAGAAAATATCTACAATTTCGTTTTTCACGATAGAAAGCGGATGACGGGTACCCAACTCGATAGGGTCTGGCGTACGAGTCAAATCCATTGCCTCCTGTGCATCCGAATTGCTCTCCACCGATACCTTCAACTCATTGATCTTTGTCTGTGCGGCATCCTTCAACTGATTGAGCAACTGTCCAACTTCACGTTTCTGCTCGTTCGCCACATTACGGAAATCATTGAACAACGAGGAAATCTCACCCTTCTTACTCAAATACTTAATTCTCAAAGCTTCCAATTCATCCTTATTGGCTGCCTTCAAAGAACTAATATCATCCAACAGTTTTTTTATACGCTCTTTCATCTAACTTTCTATTGAAAAATCCCTAAACGGGAAACTATAATCTATGAATCAAATGCAAAAATATAAAATTTAATCCATTAGTATAGCGGTGTGTTCTAAAAAATTAACCGTTTTTGTGAAAAATCGAGAAAAAGATTGGGACCACTTCTGCCCAACATTGTAAAATGAGGTTTGCTTTTTCCTATCTGTTTTTTGTCATTTTTCATCTTCAATGTCAACAAAAACAATCTGACTTTCATAAACCTTGCCTTAATTGCAATTAAAAAAATTCCTGCAATTCATAGGAACTGCAGGAATTCGATATTTACACATCAAGCAACTTTTATTGTCATTTCTCCTCCACCAGTCGCAAAACGAATGCACAACGGGATGGAATATACAATTTCAGCCACTCCTTTTCTGGATAAGGAGAATCGCCCGGCATGGTGAAATGAGGCTTGCTGGAATCGTTCATGCCAAAGCCGCCGAAACGTTTGTCGTCCGAATCCAAAACCATCTCATACTTGCCCGGCACAGTCAAGATACCATAATCCGTATAGGATTGGAACGGATGGAAATTGAAAACGAATATCAAATTCTTACGCTTAAAGGCCAAGACTTGGTCGTCCGACTTATCCCACAACACTTCGACCGGCGACTCGTTGAACTTACGCTCCCCGCCCACCAACTCGATCATGGCACGGTCGAAATCACCCAAGTAATGGTACTTCAAATCATGGTCTTCCACCAAATGCCACTGGCGGCGGGCATACTTATACGACCAGCCGTTTCCTTCCCTCGGGAAGTCTATCCATTCTGGATGGCCGAACTCATTACCCATGAAATTAAGGTAACCTCCGTTGATAGAGGCCAACGTGATGAGACGAATCATCTTATGCAACGCTATGGCGCGATCCATCCGATAGGTCGTTCCGCCGCAGAGCTTCGACATGTGCCAATACATATCCGAATCGGCCAAATGGAATATCAATGTCTTATCGCCTACCAAAGCTTGATCATGGCTCTCGGCGTAGTTGATCGTCTTCTCGTCCGCACGATGGTTGGTCAACACCCAAAGAATATGGCCTGGCTTCCAATCCTCGTCACGGCACTCCTTTATCGTCTTAATCCAAAAATCAGGGATACCCATCGCCAAACGATAGTTGAAGCCGACACCACCGTCCTCAATCTTAGAGGCGATTCCCGGCATACCACTCACCTCCTCCGCAATCGTAATGGCACGAGGATTCACCTCGTGGATCAATTGGTTCGCCAACGTCAGATAACAGATAGCGTCACCATCTTGATTTGCATTATAGTAATTATCATAACTACCATAGACAGAGCCCATTCCATGATCCAAGAATATCATCGAAGTGACACCGTCAAAACGGAATCCGTCAAAATGGAACTCTTCCAACCAATACTTACAATTGGACAACAAGAAATGAAGCACCTCGTTCTTCTCGTAGTTGAAACAGAGGGAATCCCACTGTCTATGTTCCCCACGCTCGCCGTCATGGAAATATTGATAACGCGTACCATCGATGCAGCTCAACCCTTCGTCCACATTCTTGACCGCATGGGAGTGGACGAGATCCATGATGACAGCCAAGCCCATCTCATGCGCCTTGTCAATCATCTCCTTCAACTCGTCAGGCGTTCCGAACCGAGAGGATGGCGCAAAGAAATTGGAGACATGATAGCCAAAAGATCCATAATAAGGATGCTCCTGTATCGCCATGATTTGCACGCAGTTATAGCCATCCGCCTTTACCCGAGGCAGGACATTCTCCATAAACTCCCGATAGGAGGTGATACCCTCCTTCTCGCCCGACATGCCCACATGGCACTCATATATAAGGAGTGGAGACTGATTTGGAGTAAAACGCTTGGTTTTGAATTTATAGGGCTTATCGGGAGCCCAGACTTGAGCGGCAAATATCTTCGTCTGCTCATCTTGGACCGTACGACGGACCCACGCTGGGATACGCTCGCCGCAACCTCCATCCCAATAGACCTTCATTTTATATAAGTCGCCGTGCTTCAAGGCATTTTCTGGCATTTCCAACTGCCATACGCCATTCTTCAGACGCTCCAACTCAAACTCCGGACGCTCCTCCCAATTGTTGAAAGTTCCCACCAAGAATATCTTCGTGGCATTAGGAGCCCACTCCCGGAAGACCCATTTCTTTGTGGCCTTCTGCAAACCGAAATACATATAGCCTGTCGCGAAATCCGACAAAGAGGAAGTTCCACTCGTCAAATCGGCCAGACGCTTCTTATAATACTTGTAACGACCATTGATCGCATCGTTGAACGGATGCAAGTAGGGGTCGTTTTTTACCAACTTCAACATTCTCATAAGCAAAGTAAATTAGAGGTTGCTATAACCCGACGCGGACTTACCATATTACTATCACGCCCCAATTGGCCCCAGCAAATAGCGCCGAGACGACATCCGAGCAATGATTGAACCACACAGGCGACAACCACATATTAACAAAAAACGATGAACTTTATTCACCCATAGTTTCATTAGACAAATTGCGAAACGGGTACCTTCACCACCACCTTCCTTGTCATCCCCTGCCCTATGATGGGCGCATGGGCATCTTGAGGAAAGAAAATGGCAAACGAACCAGGTTCCAAACGGAAGAACGAATCAGCCGAATCAGAGAAGAAGGAGATGTCCCGCTCCTCCGACGAGCTCTTCAAGCTATGACACGCCAGCCTGCTTTTCCATCCGATCACTTCAGACTGCGTAATAGGAAGTTGGATGTCTATGTACCTGTCATGAACCTCCAAAAGGGCCTCCTCCTGAGGACGTAGGGAGACTTCATCCACATTGATATAGAAACCATCCGGGAAGTCAATTCTACCCACCTTCAACGTGCGTATATCCGTCTGTTTCAAATAATAGAAAATCTTACCGAACAACGGATGCAGACTCCTATAACAATCACTATTTTCCAACCTATCCAATATCATACTCTTCCTAACTTTTTATCGAAATCGGAAACTCAAACCGAGTTCCGTACGACATTACCATTCAAAAGAACGCCTAATTTAGGATAAAACAATGATATTTCAAAGCATTAAATGAGCATGGGAATCAAAAAAAGAGAAAGACAAATTTCAAAATAAAGAAAATCAAAACATTAAGGTAAAGAGAAAAGAGGCACCGCAAAAGGGTGAAAATGCCGACGCCTGCACCCCATCGAGCTTTGACAGTCACGATTCAGCACCAGCCCGAAAGATCCCATTTTTCTGTATTACACACGAACAAAAAGAGTTCGAGGCCACTCGGACAACTCCTTTATTTTACTGTTTTTCAGCAAGCAACAACACAAAATTATCTTTTCTCCATAATTCTGTAGAGAGTTTCAGAATGGGGAATGCCGAGACGGAGCTGAAATCCACCCCAAAAGATAGAAGATTTATCATTTTTCAGTATTCCGACGCTCCGCCGACAAAAAGTCGAAGGGCGAAAAATCAGCCCACCCAACAAGTAGGAGAAAGAGACCCATCGGCTCCTCGGAAAAGGTCTTTGGGGCAGTTTCCGATGCAAAATGAAAGCAAATGCAACAAAGTCAAACCCTCGATGTAACAAAAACACCTCCAAACGAAAAAAATTTTGTTTTTTAATCGTAGGAATATTTGCTTCTTATCAATTTTTTTGCAATATTTGCATAATTATATATGGCAGCCAGAAGAAAAGGTCAATACCTTACATACTGAAAACGAGCAGCCAATACGGGTTTATTTATACTAATAGGGTGACTCTGAACGCTTTAAAGATTTCAGAGGATTGAAAAAAACAAAAAAGAAACGCAATAATGAAAAAAGTTTTAAACACTACTCTTGGAATGGCTCTCCTCGCATTAGGAACACAATGCGAAGTGTCCGCGCAAGACACAAAGTGGAGAGAGGTCTTCTACGAGGACTTCGGCGGAAACAATGCTAACGACGACAAGTACGGAGATGCATTGGACGCTGATTACATCGGTGGAAGTTTGAAATATTCACGATTACCATACGGTGAAAGATATTGTATAGTAAAAACATCCGATGACAACGGTAACAGTTGGCATCCGGGAAGCGACCACACATATTTGGACGATAACACGAGAGGCTACTACATGCGTCTCGACCCGCCTAACACAGCAGGTAACGTGGCTGTCTACAGACAGAAGTTGACAGGTATCTGTGAAGGCGTAAACTTCAAATTTAGTTCATGGTTCGCCATTTTGAGTCCAAACGACAGTGATCCGAAACCGACGATTGCCGTTGGTATCTTCGAGGATAAAGAAGCTAAGACGTTGGTTTCCGAAGAGGCATACACGAAAATGGAGCTATCCAAAACTCCGATACCAGGTATGCCAAGCTTGAATTGGGAGAACCTTAGCCTTCAATTCAAAGTAGGAGAAGGTATTACAGAAGCTTACTTTATCGTTACCGTATACCAACCAGAATCCAACGGTTGCGACTTCGGTATTGACGATGTAAAAATCGAGGTGGAACAACCTGCCATCCAAGTTGACCACACTCCTTATATCATGGGCGAGCCTGTGACATTGACTGCTTCCTTCGTAAACAACGGATTCTTCTCCGATCTTTCCATTGTTAAATACAAATGGCAATATAGTAGTGATGGCGGTGCAACATTCAGCGACATTGCCGGAAGCGAAAACTACTACAAGAACGACAACTCTTGCGGGTACACCATCCCATCTTTCAAAAAGGAGGACAACAATGGTGTTTACCGTGTAATTATAGGTGAGAGCGGTACGTTGGATAAGCCAATCTGCTCCATCCAAGAGGACTTCATCATCAATGAGACTAAGAACAAAAAGGGCGTTGTTCTCTGCCAAAACGAAATCAAGGAAGTTGAAGGTGTTACATTGAATGCTTCCAAGTTGAAGACAGGTCAAGAGATCGCAGCTGGAACAGAATTCACCTTGATCATCACAGTCATCGAGCCTAAGGAAGTCATTTTGCCAGACACACTCCTTTGCGTAGGTTCTGTAGTTGACGGTAAGACATACGACTCCCCTACCGAGTTCGAGAAAGTGGAGACGATACCATCTAAGGTATCCGACTGTGATAGTATCACGATTACACAAAAATACATCATCACATCTGCCACTGTCAAAGAATTGCCGGAAGTGGATATTTGTCAAGGAGCAACCTACAAGACAAAGAAATACACGGAAGACGGTAGATTCAAGGAGGTAGAAGACAACGGATGTATCCAATTTGTGGAAATGGTAAATGTCCACTC
>JAFZKQ010000065.1 GCA_017553575.1 Paludibacteraceae bacterium | reverse complement strand
TTGATAAAAAATTGCACCTTTACGAATTGTTATCGTGCCATGGATCGTGCTTATGGAGCCCAGGAATATCAGGTAACAAAAATGACAGGTTGTACCTTTAACTCCAATAATGAGGGAGATAAATATAACAACATAGTATATTACGGTTACTTTAAAGAGGTAAGTGATTGTAAGTTTAATAGTAGCTATTCGTTAAAAGATGACCAATTCTTCGATACTAAATGCGACATTATCAAAAACTGTGAATTTAACGACCATTATGTCGCTCTAAATAAATGCGAGTGTGATTCAATCGCTAATGTTAAGTTTAACAATTGCACAATCTGCCTACTAAACGTGATCGTCAATGGCATAAATCATTGCGAATTCAACAACTGTTCATCTGGAATCGAGGCTTATCCTGATAATGAAAAAATCAAAATAGGGACTCTAGAAAATAGCACTTTCTCATGTTATGGTTATAGTATATCTGGGAAGGTAGCCATAGAGAAGATTTCCTATTGCAAATTTACGTATACAGGAAGACTTGGGCATTCCAATATTTATCTGACTTATGCAGAGACAATGCCGCTTATATGGGAAAACGACTTTATAAATAATGATGAATCATTTATTGTACTGAGAGATTATAAAGGGGTTGCACCAAGCATACGCCGATGCCGCTTCATGAGTGAGGAGCACATGGCTGTAGCCATTTCTGAAGACCAGATTCCTGTACCAAAACTAACATCAGCCGTCCTAAAGAAAGGCAAATATATTATATCAGGAACAGCAGAACCTGGTGCTATTATTGATTTATATGAAAATAAAGGATTTCGTAAAACTACTACCAAGTATTTAATAACGAATGATGTCAATGACGACGGCTCTTTTAACATCACAATCGCAGCTGACGAAGTCACATCCCCAAATTTCATTGTGTCAGCCACTTATAATGAAAAGGGAACAAGTGATTTAAGTAATACAATTAGTTATACAGAACCAACACTAGAAATCCTAGGAGATGCAAAGGACAATACTTGTAGCACGCCAAATTCTGAGGTTAACATAACGGTTACAGGCTGGGAAGCAGAGTGTACAGCCACTCTTAACGGCCAAGAAGTAACGCCAAATAAAACAAACGGCAATGTCGCATCTTTTGTGTTCAACAATTTGGAAGGTGGAAATTACGATTTTATTGCAGTTAACGAGAGCGCTGAACTAAGAGCGATTTTCAACTTCGAATTGACAACAATAGAAGACATCTCAAATGTTGAACTCAATTTTAATAATACCCGTCAAAAATGTGTCGGCGTAGACAATGCACAAGTTCAAATTGGCTATTCAGGTATTCCTGATGGCGGATCTATAAAGGTCACCTTAAAGGGCGACAACTATTCAAAGACTTATACAGACGTAAAGAGATCTGGAAACCTAATTTATTACGATGTTCCCGTTGGCGAATACGAAGTAGTGATAGAAGCAGAAAACGACGAATGTGCAGAACCTAAAAGCATGGGTAAGCTCAATGTCGCTGCTCTTAAAAAGACCAAGATTGACCCTGCAGGTTTGTCTATCGATGAGAAAATAGTAAATGGAGAAGGTCGTAAAATCTTCCAATTAGTAATCAATAACTATTTGAAAGGAGACGAAGTCACTGTCTACCACGACGGCGAGGCAATAAAAAGAGTTGTAGAGCCTGCAGAAACTGCAGATGCCAATCCTTCTGACAAATTAAGTCTCCACTACACCTCCGACTGTCCTGTCGACAAAGGCTTATATGACTTTGTATTCTTGGATTGGGGTAATGCGGAAGGCGGACACTACAAGGTTGAAGTCAAAGACAAGTGCGGCCAAATCGTTTCATACGAATTCGACATTGATGAGTGTACTCCGTTGGATCTTTCTAATTTTGATGCCCAACTTTATGCTACCCGCCAACAATGTGCAGGCAACGATGATGGTCAAATTCAGGTTAGCTATTCTGGTAATGTTGAAGGTCAAAATTTGAAAATCACCATAAAGGGCGAAAACTTCGAAAAGGCATACACTTCAAATTATGGAGGCGGAAATTTAATTTTCTATGATGTACCTGCAGGTACATACGAAGTATTCGTAAGTCCAGAAGAGGCAGAAACTGTAACCGACTGTCCTTTTTCAACCAAGAGTCTTGGCAAGGTTACCGTCGAGGATACCCCAATGCCATCTATACCTTCGCTTGGTTTGGTAATAGATGAGAGCAAAAATTACATCTCGCTACTAATTCGCAACTATATGAATAAAGATGTAGTTGATCTCTATCGCGATGACAAGCTTGAAGGTCGCTTCACTGTCGCAACAGAAGGTAAAAGTGATTTAAGAGATAAGAATCTTTTCTACACAGATGAGTGCGGGAAGGATGGCAACTATTTCGACTTTGTATTCTTGGAAATGAAGAACGCAGAAAGCGGACACTACAAGGTTCAAGTTAAAGATCAGTGCAATCAGACTGTTGAATTCGAGTTTGACGCCAGTTTCGAGACCACCGGCTTAGATGTAATCTCAAGCGACGATGAGCTTGTAGACGTTCACAATGTTCTTGGCATTTGCTTGAAGCGTGGTGTAAAACGTTCTGAAGCACTTGAGGGTCTGAATCCAGGTATATATGTTGTAGGCAACGAACAAGTTATCAAGTCTACGGTTAAATAAGGATCATAATAGATCATCCTAACATTATAAGGTGTGTATCGGATTAAATTCTGATACACACCTTTTGTTTTATAATCTAGCTAAACTATGTATACTCAACCAAGGCTCTTTCCTTTTCCGATGAAAACAATGCAATACTCCCCTAGCCCCTTTCGACAGGGAGAGTTCCTTTCTTCTTAAATTTAAAAAATCAGAAGGATTTATAAAGACGAAGTATAACCGACTTTTTTAGAGATGCAGCTTCCCCCCAAAAAAGAAGATGCTGGTAAGAATTACCAGCATCTAGTTTGCCTGCAAAAAGATTGCAAACATTTGCAGGCAATGTCTGACGACAGTCAGACGATCTTTGAGCTAATGTTAACGTCACAGGCTAAGGTTATCACAAAGGTAGAAATAAATGTACATAAGATGAAAGAATTTAACTATTTTTTCAAATAAAGCTCATTTTCAAGCAGATAAAAAACTTCATATCACATTCTAAAACACCTTTCACAAATTTTAACCTCTCTGTTAACTATAACAAAAGATCTGGTTTAAAAGAGGAAACACAAACTGAGAGCCTATTATAGATACAAATCAAAAGTAAAAGAGTCCCTTAAATAACAAATCGGAACACACCTGCTCATCCGTCCCAAAACCTGTTCAAAAAAACATCCTAAAAATGTTGCAGGATTATGTTTTATAACATAATTTTGCAGCATCAAAATAAAGACAACAGATTACTAACAATATTTTAAATAATTAATTACGATGGCTTGCTTGAATTTAATTCTCATCACCCTCTTTAAAAAGTACGCTCCAAAATTCTAAATTGTTTTTCCATTTTTGAGAGAACTGTTTTTAAGGTTAATTGCGCATCCGGTATCCCCATATCGAATGCGTTGTTTTTTTATAACCACTCACAAAATCGTCCCCGAGAGAGATTTTTTCCCTCTTTTATCCAATGATTTTTCATTCGACGTAAATTCCCATCAAACTCGCAGACACCTCAAAAAACATCACGAAATTGTGATTTTATCTGAAGGATGCCACAAAATAGAGATTCTTGATGTAATTTTGCGAATAAAAATACAAACAAGTTAAGAGATCATGAAGAAAAGGGTTCTATTCATAGACAGAGACGGAACACTCATCGTCGAACCGCCTGTCACTTTCCAAGTCGACACGCTCGACCAACTGGAGTTTTTGCCTGGCGTAATCCGCAACCTACATTTCATCCGAAAAAATTTGGACTTCGAATTGGTCATCGTCTCCAACCAAGACGGACTGGGTACGCCAGCGAACCCGCAAGAGAACTTCGACCGCATCCAAGGGAAAATGCTGCAAACATTCAGCAACGAGGGTGTGACGTTCGACAACATCTTCATTGACCCCTCCTACCCTGAAGACAACCTTCCCACACGCAAACCAGGTACCGCTATGCTCACCGGCTATATGAACGGAGACTACGACATGGAGGCCTCCTTCGTCATCGGCGACCGACTGACGGACGTACAACTGGCCAAAAATCTGGGATGCCGCGCCATCTATCTCTGCGAGCCAGACGAAGCCGAAAAGCAATTGGCAGAAAAAGGATTGCAAGAGAGTTGCGCCCTCGCCACGAAAAGTTGGGACCAAATCACGGAGTTCCTCTTCGCCGGCGAACGCATCGCTACCGTCCAACGGACTACTAAAGAGACGGACATCTACATCCGCCTCAACCTCGACGGAACGGGCAAGTGCGACATTTCCTCAGGCTTGGGATTCTTCGACCATATGCTCGAACAAATCGGAAAGCACTCCGGCTGCGACCTAACCATCAAGGTGAAGGGCGACCTCAACGTGGATGAGCACCACACCATCGAGGACACGGCCATCGCCCTCGGCGAAGCGTTGCTCCAAGCCCTCGGCAACAAACGAGGCATCGAACGCTACGGCTACGCACTCCCTATGGACGAATGCCTCTGTTCCGTGGCATTGGATTTCGGTGGCAGGCCTTGGCTTGTCTGGGACGCCGACTTCAAACGCGAATATGTAGGCGACATGCCAACGGAGATGTTCTTCCACTTCTTCAAATCGCTCAGCGACTCAGCCAAGATGAATCTCAACATCAAAGCAGAGGGCACGAACGAACACCACAAAATTGAAGGCATATTCAAAGCCTTGGCACGCTCCATCAAGATGGCTATCAAAAGAGACATCTATAAATATGAGTTGCCAAGTACGAAAGGAATAATATAAAATTATGAATTTTGAATTAAGAAGCAAGAAGCAGAAATGGGGCGTCTTCATTTTTAACTTTTAACTCTTAATTTTCAATTATCAATTGCCACATTATGGATCAAGAGATAAATCCGATTGTCGGACAGATGACCTCCTTCATCGTCATGGATGTTTTGGAGAAGGCCGTTGAGATGCAGAAACAAGGCATCGACATCATACATTTGGAGGTGGGCGAACCCGACTTCGAGCCCTCCGACTGCGTTCTTGAGGCAGCAGAGAAGGCCTACGCCGACAAAAAAACGCACTATACGCACTCATTGGGCGACTTAGCGCTTCGCGAAGAGATTTCCCGATTCTATAAGCGCGAATACAATGTCAACGTAGACCCAGAACGCATCGTCGTAACCTCTGGCTCCTCCCCTGCCATCCTCATGGCCTTGATGGTATTGTGCGAGGCAGGCAGCGAGGTGATCCTCTCCAATCCGGGCTACCCTTGCTACAGGAATTTCGTCTTGGCATGCAACGCCAACCCTGTCAGCGTGGAGCTCTCCGCAAGTGACGGATTCCAATATCCGATCCAAGGCGTGAAAGCGGCCATCACGGAAAAGACACGCGCCATCTTCGTCAACTCTCCGATGAACCCTACCGGCACGCTCGTAAGCGACGAGACCTACGAAGAATTGGCGAAAATCGGCATTCCCATCATCTCCGATGAGATATACCACGGACTCGTTTACAACGGTCGGGCACGCTCCGTACTCGAATTCACGGACAACGCCTTCGTCCTAAACGGGTTCTCCAAAAGGTACGCCATGACAGGCCTACGATTGGGCTACCTCATAGCACCACAAAAATATATGCGGTCGCTTCAGATCCTCCAACAGAACCTCTTCATCTGCGCGCCAAGTACAGCCCAACAAGCCGGCATCGCCGCATTGAGAGATTCAGAACCGGACGTAGACAAGCGTAGAGCCATCTACAACGAGCGCAGAGTCTACATGATCGACCGTCTCCGAAAAATGGGATTCGTCATCGAGAAGGAACCACAAGGCGCCTTCTACATTTTCTGCAATGCCAAACGATTTTCCAACGACTCCTACAAATTCGCCTTCGAAGTATTGGAGAACGCACACGTCGGCATCACGCCAGGCATCGATTTCGGCTCCAACGGCGAAGGATATGTACGCTTCTCCTATGCCAACTCCATAGAGAACATTAAAATAGGCATGGATAGGTTGGAGAACTATTTGGAAAAAACCTTTGGTAGAAAATATTTATTATCCTAATTTTGCGGGCAATTATGTAAAACCATTTGTTGGACCCCAAAGTCCGACAAAAATTAAAATAAAACACGTAAATCAGATGAAACCAACTTTATTAGTTTTGGCAGCGGGTATGGGAAGCCGTTACGGCGGTTTAAAACAGCTGGATGGACTCGGTCCGAACGGAGAGACCATCATGGACTACTCCATCTTCGACGCAATCCGTGCTGGATTTGGAAAAGTCGTATTCGTCATTCGCCACGCATTCGAGCAAGACTTCAAAGAAAAGGTAATCAGCAAATATAAGGAGGCCATCCAGGTAGAGATCGTTTTCCAAGAATTGGATTCACTACCAGCAGGCTTCACACTCAACCCTGAACGCGTAAAGCCTTGGGGTACAAACCATGCCATCTTGGTAGCCAAAGATTCCGTTAAAGAACCATTCGCCGTCATCAACGCCGACGACTTCTACGGGAAAGAGAGTTTCCAAATCTTGGCCGACGCACTGAAGGCCATGGAAGGCAAGCAGAACCAATACTGCATGGTGGGCTACCGCTTGGGCAACACCCTCTCCGAGAGTGGACACGTTTCCCGCGGCGTCTGCAGCACAGACAGCAACAACAAACTGACAACCGTAGTTGAGCACTACGAAGTTCAACGCAAAGGCAATGTCGTAGTCCACAAAGACCAAACGACAGGCGAATACAAGGAAATCGACGAGAACTTGCCTGTATCCATGAACATGTGGGGATTCACGCCCGACTACTTCACCCATTCGGAAGCAGACTTCAAGGCCTTCCTTAAGGACAACGCAGACAACATCAAAGCCGAATATGGTATTCCAACGATGGTGAACAAACTGATCCAAACAAAGACAGCCACCATCGAAGTGATGAAGACCCCATGCCATTGGTTTGGCGTCACTTATAAGGAAGACAGGGATTCTGTCGTAGCCAAGATTGAAAACCTAATCAAAGAGGGTGTCTACCCTTCAAAATTGTTCTAAGGCAAATGGAGAAGACACGCATATTAGTCACAGGAGGAACAGGGTATATCGGTTCTCACACCGTCGTTGAACTCATCAATTCCGGCTACGAGCCCATCATCATCGACAACCTGTCCAATTCAAACATCGGCGTATTGGACGGCATCAAGAAAATCACGGGTGTCACCCCTATCTTCGAGAACATCGATTGTAAAGATTACACGTCATTAGATAGGTTTTTCGAGAAATACTCTGACATCAAAGCCATCATCAACTTTGCCGCAAGCAAGGCTGTTGGCGAATCGGTTGAGAAGCCGTTGCTCTATTACCGCAACAACCTCCTCACTCTCATCAACTTGGTGGAATTGATGCGCAAATACAAGATAGACGACTTCGTATTCTCCTCTTCTTGCACCGTTTATGGACAAGCCGACGAACTCCCTGTAACGGAGAAGACCCCTATCAAGCCGGCCACTTCCCCTTACGGCAGCACAAAGCAGATGAGCGAGACCATCCTTTCCGACGTGGTCAATGCCTACGCCAACATGAAGTGCATCCTCTTGAGATACTTCAACCCAATCGGAGCACATCCAAGCGCAGAGATTGGTGAGTTGCCAAACGGCATCCCGAACAACCTGCTTCCTTTCGTCACTCAGACAGCCATCGGCATCCGTGAAAGATTGCGCGTATTCGGAAACGACTATGACACGCTAGACGGAAGTTGCATCCGCGACTACATCAACGTCGTAGATTTGGCTAAGGCCCATGTCAACGCCGTAGCCCGTCTGATAGAGAACCGGAACAAGAAAAATATCGAAGCCTTCAACCTTGGTACAGGTCGAGGCGTCTCCGTCTTGGAAATCATCCGGACCTTCGAAAAAGCGACAGGCGTAAACGTCCCTTACGAGATTGCCCCACGCAGAGACGGCGATATCACCCAAGTCTGGGCAGACACCACATTGGCCAATACGGAACTCGGTTGGAAAGCCGACACCCCATTGGAAGATACGCTCCGCTCCGCATGGAATTGGGAATTGAAATTGAAAGAGAGACGCGAATCCGCAAACAAATAACTGGTAAAACCGGTAAATTGACATAATAACGTAGAGACGGGGGCAACCTCCGTCTCTACGTTTTTTTACGGAAAAAATTTTTTTCGTTCCCAAAACATCCAACAAAAAAAATCCTTCGCAACCAGAGCGGAAATGCACAATAACACATAACTTGTGCAAGAAGTTTCAAATTGACAAAAAAATCTACACTTTTTATACATAGCGTCACCAACCACACAAATTCAATAATTTTTCCAGCGATTTGGGTAGACAAAAGGCACTATTTCAGTTTTCAACAATTCCATATTTATAGATAAAATTATTTGGTGAACTCAAATAACTTTTACAAATTTGCGTTGCAAATAGTGGTTTATTCAATCCAAATCATCATTTGTCCGAGCCAAAAAAAGACCCGAGCAAGGTAGATAAAAGAAGCCAAAAGCGACTTCCCTAACAGAAGGCGACATGACCTCTAAAAAAATGGTAAACCAAACACAGAAGCACTTCATAATGAAGTTGCCGATTCACCTATTTGCAGTTAACAATAAAATTAAGGATGGCATCATTTTCAAAAAAGAACAAACGACAGACAAACACAATGCTAGCAGCGATGTGTATGTTCCAAGCATGCTATACCTATAAAATCCATGGCAATCACCCCTAAACGGGAACGATGGTTGCCATGGATTTTTTTGTAACAGACGAACAAACAATATATTAACAAATAAATAAACAAAATGAGTCAAGGTGAAATCTTCATAGTCGTATTCATTACGGCTATAATTCTGGTTTCTGCTGCGTTGATTATCGCGTGGTTAGTATCACCGCGTTCAACCAACGAGCAAAAAGGAGAGCCATACGAATGTGGTATCCCGACCCGAGGCACATCATGGATGCAATTCAAAGTAGGTTACTACTTGTTTGCCATCCTATTCTTGATGTTTGACGTGGAGACAGTCCTCCTGTTCCCATGGGCAGTCATCATGAAGAGCTTAGGTGTGGTCGGCATATGCAGCGTCTTGTTCTTCTTGTTTATTCTCGTTCTCGGATTGGCTTATGCATGGAAGAAAGGAGCGTTAGAATGGAAGTAAAAGACATCAAGATCAAAAGCATGAAGACGGAGGACTTCAAGGACAACGAGTACTTGGAAAAGTACATTGAAGAACTCCAGAAAGAAGGTTTGAACATCGTCACGGAAAAGTTGGATGACCTCATCAACTGGGGACGTTCCAATTCCGTATGGCCCTTCACATTCGCCACGAGCTGCTGCGGTATCGAGTTCATGTGCGTAGCTGCGGCAAGACACGACTTCGCGCGCTTCGGATGGGAGGTCACCCGTAACTCACCTCGTCAGGCCGACGTCATTTTCGTTTCGGGTACCATCACCTACAAGATGGCTCCTGTTCTAAAGCGTCTCTACGACCAAATGGCAGAACCTAAATATGTCATTGCCGTGGGCGGATGCTCCATCTCAGGCGGTCCGTTCAAAGAGTCGTACCATGTGGTGAACGGCGTTGACAAGATTATCCCTGTCGACGTTTACGTTCCTGGATGTCCTCCAAGACCAGAGGCCATGCTCTATGGCATGATGCAGCTTCAAAGGAAGATCAAATTGGAGAATTTCTTCAAGCTTCCTAAGAGACCAAACATTTCTAACGGAAAAACAGAAGAAGGAGGAACCAAGTAATGGAGAAGATTCAAGAATACATTCACAAACTTGCGCCTAAAGCCCAGTTTGAGGAAGGTGGCAAATACACAACTGCCATCGTCGAGGCGAACGATTTGAGGAAAGTGGCCGCTGGACTAAAGGAGAAAGGTTTCGACTATTTGATGTGTTTGACGGGAATGGACAACCAAGACAGCTTCGGCGTCATCTACCACATCTCCTCTTCCAAGGAGAAGAAGGAGGTCATTGTCCTCAAAACCAACACGACAAATCGTGAAGAGCCAACGATCCCTACCGTTTCGGACATTTGGGAGATCGCAAACTACTACGAACGAGAGGCTTATGATTTCTACGGCATCATCTTCGTAGGTCATCCTGACATGAGAAGGTTATTCCTCCGCGAAGATTGGGTAGGCTATCCTTTCCGTAAGGATTTCGTTGCCGACGAGAGCATCAACCCTATCCCAACGAAGGTTCCAGAGCCAGACGATTACGAAACTGTTCCATCCTACACCATCAACAAAGACGGCAAGTTGGAGAGAAAGGTAAAATCGTTGTTCGAGAATAAGGATTGCATCGTAAACATCGGTCCTCAACACCCTTCCACCCACGGTGTGCTTCACTTACGCACAAAGTTGGAAGGTGAGATCATCAAGAAGATTGACCCTCAATTCGGTTACATCCACCGAGGCATCGAGAAGATGTGTGAGTCCATGACTTATCCGCAAATGCTCTATTTGACGGAACGTCTTGACTACCTTTGCGGAACGATGAACCGCCACGCACTCTGTATGTGTGTCGAGAAAGCAGCCGGCATTGAGGTTCCAGCTAGAGCACAATACATCAGAACCATTTTCGACGAGTTGACACGTATCGCATCCCACCTTATCGGTTGGGCTTGTATGTGTAACGATATGGGTTCCATCACCGCGTTCATCTACGGTATGCGTGACCGTGAGAAGATCATGGACATCTACGAGGAGACAGCCGGTGGTCGTTTGATGGTCAACTACTACGTGGTAGGAGGTGTCGCACAAGACATCCACCCTAACTTCGTGAACCGTGTGAAGGAATTCATCCCATACATGCGGAAAATGCTCAAGGAGTACCACATCCTCTTCACGGGCAACCCTATCGCTGCCGGACGTATGAAAGACAGCGGATTCTTGACCAAAGAGCAAGCGGTTGCATTGGGTGTTACGGGACCATCAGGAAGAGCATCCGGTTGGTCATGCGACGTTCGAAAGATTGAGCCATACGCAGCTTACGACAAAGTCAAGTTTGACGAAATCACATACAACGAGATGATGAGCAAAGGCGGAAACGACTACGGTCGTGACAACGTCCTCTTGGGAGGCACATTCGCCCGCTACATGGTCCGTTTGGTTGAGATTGAAGAGTCATTGCGCATCATTGAGCAATTGATCGACAACATTCCTGAGGGTGATTTCAGAGCGAAGGTTCCAGCCATCATCAAGTTGCCTGCCGGCGAATACTACCAACGAGTAGAGAATGCGAGAGGAGACTTCAGCGTATACATCAAGAGCACGGGCGACAAGAACCCATACAGGGTGAAGTTCCGTTCTCCATGTCTAAGTCTCGTAACGGCTCTCGACCCTATGTGTAGAGACCAGAAGATCGCAGACTTGATTATGATTAGTGGTTCATTGGATTACGTCATTCCATGTATAGACAGATAACATCCAAGGTATTCATTTAACAGAGATTATAGATATGTTAGAATTAGATAAATTAGTAGCGCTGATCCAAACCTTTCTTTCAGACAACATCCAGATTGAATGGTTAGTGAAGCTAATAGAATACGTGCTCATCGGCGTGTGCTTCCTTGCACTCTATGCCGTTTTAGCATTGATTCTCATCCTGTTGGAACGTAAGATATGTGCATACTTCCAATGCCGTCTCGGTCCGACACGTGTTGGACCTTGGGGATTGATTCAGCCAATCGCCGACATGGTCAAGATCTTGTTGAAGGAGATCATCCGCATAGACAAGACTGATAAGATTCTCTTCAAGGTGGCTCCGTTCATCGTCATTATGGGTTCATTCTGTACTTTCGGTGCATTGCAGTTCGGCAAGGGAGTCGGCGGCGTTGACTTCAACGTCGGATTGTTCTATATGATTGCCATCTCCTCTTTGGGAGTCGTTGGTATCCTCTTGGCAGGTTGGGCCAGCAACAACAAGTACACCCTCATCGGAGCGATGAGAAGTGGTGCCCAATTGGTCAGCTACGAACTTTCAGCAGGCATCGCACTGCTTACCATGGTTGTGTTGTCAGGAAGCCTTCAACTTTCGGACATCATCGAGGGTCAAGCAAAAGCTTGGTACATCTTCCAAGCGCCTATCCCTGCCCTAATCGCATTCGTCATCTACTTGATCGCAGGCCACGCCGAGACGAACCGTGGTCCGTTCGACCTTCCTGAGGCCGAGTCAGAGTTGACAGCAGGTTACCACACCGAGTATTCAGGTATCCAATTCGGATTCTTCTATTTGGCAGAGTACTTGAACATGTTCATCATCGCAGCTATTGCCACAATGGTATTCTTAGGCGGTTATCAACCGTTCCAAATCAATGCGGATTGGGCAGAAGGGTTCAACAACATCATGGCTTACATCCCAACTTGGGCATGGTTCTTCGGCAAGGTGTTCGGACTCGTCCTCCTCAGTTTGTGGGTTAGATGGACTTTCCCTCGTCTCCGTATCGATCAGTTGTTGAAATTGGAATGGAAAATTCTCATGCCGATCAGCCTTGTGAATCTATTGTTCATGACTGTATGGGTATTAATCTTTGATTAAAACAAATAAAGAAGATGATTACATATATTAAAGATTTAGTTTCCGGATCATGGGCATTGCTAAAAGGAATGAGAATCACCATGATCAACTTCTGGAGGCCTAAGGTGACCGAACAGTATCCAGAGAACAGAGAGACGAAACTCCAAAACATGTGTGAGCGCTTCCGTGGCGAGCTAGTCATGCCACACAACGAGAAGAACGAGCACAAGTGTACCGGTTGCGGAATCTGTCAGATGAACTGTCCGAACCACACCATCAAAGTCATTACTCGTCAAGAGACGACGGAAGAAGGAAAGACGAAGAAAGTTCTCGACAAATACATGTACGACTTGGGCAGCTGCACATTCTGCGGTTTGTGTACGCAAGTTTGCCCACAGAAGGCTATTTCATGGTTGCCAAACTTCGAGCATGCAGTCTTCACCCGTTCTAAGTTGGAGAAGCAGCTCAATCGTCCAGGATCCAAAATGGCAGAGAAAAAGGTAGTCGCACCAGCCGCACCAAAGAAAGAGGGCGGTGAAGGCGAACCAAAAGTTCAATAACAAAACAAGAAAAAGATGGATTTATTTTCAGCGAATAACATTATATTCTTCTTGCTTGCCACGATAATCCTTGTATTTGGATTCCTTTCCGTGACGACAACGAAGATTTTGAGAGCCGCAACATACCTCTTCTTCGTATTGTTCGCAATCGCAGGCTTATATCTGTTCCTCAGCTATGAGTTCCTTGCGGCCGTACAATTATCGGTCTATGCCGGAGGTATTGTCGTGCTGTTCGTCTTCGCCATCCTTTTGGTGAAGAACTTGGGAGAGGAAACCGAAAAGGTCTCTTTCCAGAAGAAATTAGTCGGAGGTATTGCTGCCTTTGCTGGTGTCGTCGTTACGCTCATTACAGCTTTCAACTACGGTTTCATCTTGAATGAGACGGCAGACGAGGCAGTGGAGAGTGTCAACATGCAAGCGGTAGGTAACGCCTTGATGGGTGTCGAAAAATACCAATACCTGCTTCCGTTCGAGGCATCAAGTATTCTGTTACTTGCCTGCATCATCGGTAGCGTCGTAGTTGCACAAAAGAATAAGGAGGAGAAAAGATGAATATACCAGTAGAATATTTCTTGGTGCTCAGCACTCTCCTATTCTTCATAGGAGTATATGGTTTTATCGTCAGGAAAAACCTAATCGGAATCTTGATGTCTATCGAGTTGGTCCTCAACGCAGTGAATATCAACTTTGTCGTATTCAACAGATTCCTCTTCCCTGACAAATTGGAAGGTTTCATTTACGGACTATTCGTGATTATCGTGGCAGCGGCAGAGACAGCCGTGGCAATCGCCATCATCATCAACGTTTACCGTAACATGAAGAACATCGATGTGAACAGTATTAAAGAATTAAAGAACTAAAGGTCATGGATTATACAATATTATTATTAGCTATACCGTTCCTGATGTTCCTAATCATCGGACTACTCGGCTACAAAATGACGCCGAAATTCTCGGGCTTATTAGGTTCAGCAGGGTTGGCTGTAGTCACAGCTTTGGCATACTACACGGCCTACCGCTACTTTTTACAAGCGGCTGAAGGTGCATGGGAAACCATCACTGCATTCAACTACACTTGGTTGGACTTGTCCAACGCAAACCGTCCGGATTTGATGATCCAAATAGGCATGTTGCTCGACCCTATCTCCGTCATGATGCTTGTCGTCATCACGACCGTATCTATGATGGTGCATATCTACAGTATGGGTTACATGCACGGTGAAGAGGGATTCCAACGTTACTACGCGGTTCTCTCCCTATTTACTTTTGCAATGCTCGGACTCGTGGTTGCAACCAACATCTTCCAAATGTACATCTTCTGGGAGCTTGTGGGTGTATCCTCCTTCTTGCTGATCAGCTTCTACTTCAAGAAGCCTTCCGCAGTAAGAGCCGCAAAGAAAGCATTTATCGTAACGAGGTTTGCCGACATGTTCTTCTTGATCGGTATCTTGATCCTCTCCTACTACACGAAGACGTTCGACTTCTTGAAGCTTACGGCTGTTGACGCTGAGACTCAGCAAGCTACGCTCGTGTTCAGCACGATGGGAGGTAAGATGTTCATGGGCATGTCCGTTACATCCATCGCCTTGTTGCTCATCTTCTTGGGTGGAGCAGGTAAGTCAGCAATGTTCCCATTCCACATTTGGTTGCCAGATGCCATGGAGGGTCCAACACCGGCTTCAGCCTTGATCCACGCCGCTACCATGGTGGTCGCAGGTGTGTTCTTGGTAGCAAGACTCTTCCCTGTCTACTATTTCGAAGCGCCTGAGGTATTGCACATCATCGCATACATCGGAGCGTTCACCAGCTTGTTCGCAGCAATCATTGCTTGTACACAAACGGACATCAAGCGTGTCCTCGCCTTCTCCACCATTTCGCAAATCGCGTATATGATGGTTGCCTTGGGTGTTTCCGGCTACGAAGGTCACGACGGTCTTGGATTCACGGCTTCCATGTGGCACTTGTTCACACACGCCATGTTCAAGGCTACCCTCTTCATGGCAGCAGGTTGTATTATCCACGCAGTCCACAGCAATGAAATGGATGCCATGGGCGGTCTCCGTCACCACATGAAGAAGACCTACTACACCTTCGCCATCGCTTGTTTCGCCATCGCAGGTATCTTCCCGCTCTCTGGATTCTTCTCCAAAGACGAGATTTTGGTTGCCGCATTCGAGGCAGACAAGATCCTTTACTGGTGCCAGACATTCGTTGCAGGTTTGACGGCATTCTACATGTTCCGTCTCTTCTTCCGTATTTTCTTCTACGATGAGCCTAATTACGAGCACACTCCACACGAGGCTCCTGCCAACATGTGGGTTCCACTTGCAATCTTGAGCGTATTCACCATCTTCAGTGGATGGTTCCCATTCAGCAAATGGATTTCAGCCAACCTGATCGGATACGAGATCCACACGGTATGGCCAATCGCCATCGGCAGTACGGTAGTTGCCCTTATTGGTATTGGAACAGCCTACTTCCTCTACTACAAGAAGAACGATATTCCAGACCGCATTGCGAACTCTTGCAAGAGATTCTACACATGGGCAAGCCACAGATTCTATATTGATGAGGTCTACTTGTTCATCACGAACAAAATCATCTTCGGAGGCATCTGCGCCGCTATCGCATGGTTCGACAGACACATCATCGACGGCTTCATGGATTTGCTCGGTTGGACAACCAACACCGTTTCAGAAGAGACCAAAGAGATTCAAAGCGGAAGCGTTCAACAATACGCTTGGGTATTTATCATGGGTGTTATCACCATTGTGACATTGGCACTCTATTTATAATTTGAAAATTTAAAGGCAATGAATATTTTATCAACATTTGTAATCATACCATTGGTGATGATGGCCATCATCTTCTGCATCAACGGCGAGAAGAAGGACCTCATCCGCAAGGTAATGGCTGTAGGTGCTTTGGCAATGTTGGGAACATCCATATACTTGACGTATCAATTCCTTGCTTTGCGTGAGGCTGGCGATACTGCCGAGTTTCTCTTCCGTGCAGACATTCCATGGTACCAAACGCTCAACATCAACTACTCTGTCGGTGTTGACGGTATTTCTGTTGCAATGCTCCTACTCTCTACGATTGTAGTCATCACAGGAGTCTTCGCCTCTTGGGGAATGGAAAAACAGACAAAGGAATATTTCTTGTGGTTTTTGATGCTCTCCTTGGGTGTGTTCGGATTCTTTATCTCAATCGACCTCTTCACGATGTTCCTCTTCTATGAGGTAGCCCTCATCCCGATGTATCTTCTCATCGGCCTCTGGGGTACGGGTAGAAAAGAGTACTCAGCCATGAAGTTGACCCTCATGTTGATGGGTGGTTCGGCTTTCTTGATGGTCGGAATCTTCGGTATCTACTACTACTCTTCAGCAGACGGCAACTTGACGTTCAACATCTTGGAGATCGCCAAGAACCACGCTATGCCTATTGACAAGCAGATGATCTTCTTCCCGCTTACTTTTGTAGGATTCGGAGTTTTGGGTGCCATGTTCCCATTCCACACATGGTCTCCTGACGGTCACGCATCAGCCCCTACGGCAGTATCCATGTTGCACGCTGGTGTATTGATGAAATTGGGAGGTTACGGTTGCTTCCGTATCGCCATGTATTTGATGCCTGAGGCAGCAGACCAATTGGCTTGGATCTTCATCGTCTTGACAGGTACGAGCGTCGTATATGGTGCATTCAGCGCATGTGTTCAAAACGACTTGAAGTACATCAACGCCTACTCATCAGTTAGCCACTGTGGCTTGGTGTTGTTCGCCCTTTTGATGATGAACAAGACAGCGATGACCGGAGCCATTCTTCAAATGGTGTCCCACGGTTTGATGACGGCATTGTTCTTCGCCTTGATCGGTATGATCTACGGACGTACCCACACCCGTGACATCCGCGAGATGGGTGGTCTGATGAAGATTATGCCTGTACTCGGTGTATGCTACGTCATTGCAGGTATGGCATCCCTCGGTCTTCCAGGCTTGAGCGGATTCGTTGCCGAGATGACCGTCTTCGTCGGAGCATTTGAACATGCAGACTTGTTCCACCGCTTCTTCGTGATTGCAGGCTGTACCTCCATCGTAATTACCGCCGTATACATCTTGCGTGTAGTCGGCAAGGTATTGTTTGGCCCAGTACAAAACAAGCACCACGAGGAACTTACGGACGCTTGCTGGTATGAGAAAATCGCAGCATTCGGATTAATCATTGCCATCGCAGGCATTGGACTTGCTCCACTCTGGTTGTCCAACATGATTAGCGACGGAATTATGAACATGCTTAAATAAATTGGATTATGGACATAATAAAAGAATTTTATAGCGGTTTTTCAATCATGAACCAGGAAGTCAGTCTGGTTCTTGTATTGGTATTCGTTCTACTTGCCGACCTCTTCTGTGGAGAGAAGGGCAAGAAATACTTACAGCTACTTGCGATTGCCGCATTCGCCCTCAATGTTGTCTACGGATTCACGTTGAAAGTCGATTCGACCTACCAAGACAGCTTCGCTGGAATGTATGTGACATCAGATATGCACATCTTAGTCAAGAACATTTTGAATATCGGTACACTCCTCGTTTTCTTCTTCGCCCACTATTGGAACGAGCATGAGAACAGGTCTCAAAGCGGCGAATTCTACTTCTTGATGCTCTCTACCCTATTGGGTATGTACTTGATGATTTCTTCTGGCAACTTCCTCCTCTTCTACATCGGATTGGAGACTGCATCCATCCCTATGGCTGCCATGGTTGCCTTCAACAAGAAAGCACACGAATCGGCTGAGGCCGCTGCAAAATACATTTTGACGGCAGCCTTCTCCTCTGGTGTGATGTTGTTCGGTATCTCCCTTATTTACGGAACCTACGGAACACTCTATTACAACGAGGCAGCTAATGCGTTCCAGGCAGAGCCTCTCCAAATCATGGCCATGGCATTCTTCATGGCAGGTATAGGCTTCAAGATCTCTTTGGTTCCTTTCCACTTGTGGACGGCAGATACTTACCAAGGAGCTCCAACGCCTGTCACAGCCTACCTCTCCGTCATGTCAAAAGGTGCAGCCGTATTTGCATTCTTGTATATCCTCATCACGGTGTTCCGCAACTATGCAGAGACTTGGCAAAACATCCTTTGGTGGATTATCGTCATCACTATCACCGTTGGTAACTTGTTCGCCCTCCGTCAGAAAAACCTCAAGAGATTCCTCGCATTTTCATCCATCTCTCAAGCTGGATACATCATGTTGGGTGTCATCTCCGGTTCTCCTCAAGGTATGGCAGCGACAGTCTTCTACATCTTCATCTATTTGTTCACCAACTTGGCTGCGTTCGGTATCATCTCCAACATCGAGAACCAAACAGGCAAAGTCGGCATGGACGACTACAATGGATTGTACAGCACCAACCCTAAATTGGCGGTGATCATGATGTTGGCGATGTTCTCTTTGGGTGGTATCCCTTTCTTCGCTGGATTCTTCAGCAAGTTCTTCATTTTCTTGGCTGCCACGGAAAAGGATCAATACCTGTTGGTATTCATCGCATTGCTTAACACGATCATCTCCCTCGCATACTATTTGTTAGTAGTAAAGGCGATGTTCATCAAGGAATCTGCAAACCCAATCAAACCTATCAAGAGCGACGCCATGTCTGTTATCGGATTGGCTATCTGTACGGTCGGTATGATTGTTTTAGGTTTCATCAGCCCAATCTACGAGTATATGACAAGCATCAGCTTCGGCATATAATCGTCAGGATATAGACAGAAAAGAGGGTGTCAAGCGATTGGCACCCTCTTTTGTTTTATAAATAAAGTTTGAATGGGGAACAGAGCGTATTACCCTACCCCTCTGGTGTTCTTTTCCAACAAGGGTTCATACCCCTGCCTATATTATGCTGTTCATTCCAGGCGCTTATTTGACAATCTTTTCTTCTATAGAGAGCAACACCCCAAAAAGACATTGAGCCCCGTAGAGTCCCCCAAAAGACCCTTCTGAGGCATTTCACGCAATAGCACACCCAAGACAGTAGAGACCCTTCAAGACCCAACAATAATAGACGGCAGAAAGGAGGAGAAGACCCCATAGCGCCCTTTGCCACATAGTCGTCCTCCTATACCTATATAAAGAGAGGATAAGAAAAAACACGACTAAAACCGCATATACTATGGAAGAAAAATTCCAACCTCCATCATGCTCCATCAGATGGCTATTTATTTGGGATTGGGTCCAAGGAACCATGACGAACTGGCTAAACAACAGAAAGGAAGCACAAGCAATGGGCAATAACACACTCTTTTTCATAAGCTTAACTATCTAATTTTTTAACAAAAAAGGCGGACTTACAAGAATCCGCCCTTCTATCCTAAAAGAATCTCATTACGATTTTCTATACTTTATCTTCGACTTCCAAAAACGCTCCTCTTTCTCAAGGTTCGCCTTGCTACATTGATACCATCCCTTAGCCATAGCCGTATGACGAACAATCTCACGACTTATGCGCTGATACTTATTATACGAGAAAATATCCATATCCGAAGCCAGTTTCAAGATACGTCCCTTCACATCCGACAAATAATGGGATGCGTCACGTCCACAATTCTCATCGAAACGGTTGTAGAGATGACCCACAACAGCCACATTCACAGGCTGGTAATCGAAATCAGCCAAGACGATGAAGTCTTTGTTCAACAACCGAATCTTAATATCCTCCGAATAGGAACCATAGCTGCCATGGATGGCCTCCCGAAGATAATCATGCATATCGCTGGAAATAACCGAACCCTTCTTATCGACAGAACCTAAATAGGCATCCACCAATGCGATGGCCTCCGGATCTTGGAAACCCAACAAGACACCGAACCAATGGCTGCTCACCTTCTTCCCGTCGGCAACCCACAAATCATAAACCTTGTCGTAGACCTCCTGCCAGCGGAAGCTACAGATCAGGTTCTCGGCAAAGCTATAATCGTACAACGGTTGCTTGGAATAAGCCGTATCCATCAGAGCCCTCTCCAACGAATTTTCATCAGTAACCTTCTCTCCCCGTGCCTTCAGATACTCGCTACGGTCAAAAAGCCGCAACAAGACACTCTTTAGCTTCCGATTCGAATAATGTTTCTGTAAATCGGAAGAGGTATAGGAAAAAGAATAATTGTCAAAAACAGAATATATATTCCCATAACGCTCATATAGAACCAACAAGCTATCTATGGGAGCCGTCTTTCCACCCTCAGCCATCGCAGAGAACTGAAAAGAGAAAGCCAACAACAATGCTAAAACTAATTTATTCATTTTGGATCCACTTTATGTGAGAAGTCACCCACCCACCACGTTTACTAACTATTTTCTGGTTTATGGTAAATCCACAACTTTCGGCAACCATGGTTCATCACGAATTAGAGCCATCTTCGAAAACTTAACCCGCTCATAACCAAGAGCAGCCAAAATCAGATATAACCAATCCTTGCCCCTACTCTTTTCTAATTTCAGGACATTATTCAACACGTCCAAAAATAAGAAAAAAGAGAATAATGTACAAGAAAAACAGTGACGCAGAATACTAAAAATTGATTGTTTTATACAAAACTATCATTCTTGCCCTATAATCGGCAATTTGAGCAGAGGAACGGAGCGTGTTTGAACGGGGAGTTCTCTTCTAAAACCATTAATTTTTTTTATTTTTGAAGCAAAATAGAACTTTATGATTACAGGCGAAATAAAGAACCGAATCGACTCGATTTGGGACACATTCTGGACGGGTGGCATCACCAACTCCATCACGATTTTGGAGCAAATGACTTACCTCTTCTTCATGAAGATGCTCGACGATGCGCAACGTACCAAGGAGGCCAATGCCAACGTGATGGGCGTGGCCGTGAAAGACCCTACGTTCAAGGAGGGCAACTGGCTCAATCCTGAAACGGACAAGGAGGTGCCTTACAACAACCTCCGATGGAACACCTTCAAGAACATGGAGGCCGAACAGATGTACCGCACCATCAGCAAGGATGCGTTCATCTTCATCAAGAACCTGAACGAAGGCCGCGAATCTGCGTACGGCAAGTTTATGTCCAACGCTACCTTCCTGATTCAGAGTCCCCGCACATTGGTGAAGATCGTGGAGGGCATCGACCACCTTGACATGAACAACCGTGACACCATGGGCGACGTCTACGAGTATGTGCTGGGCAAGATGGCGGCTTCGGGCAACAACGGTCAGTTCCGTACCCCGCGCCACATCATCCGCATGATGGTGGAGCTGATGGAGCCTTCGCTGAAGGATACCATCTGCGACCCTGCCATGGGTAGTGCAGGTTTCATCGTGGAATCGGCCAAATACATACAATCACACTACAAGTCGGAACTGCTGAAGAAAGAGAACGCCGAGCACTACAAGAACGGTATGTTGCACGGCTTCGACACGGATGCCACCATGCTGCGTATCGGGGCGATGAACCTGATGCTACACGGTGTGGACAATCCCGACATTCAATACCAGGACAGTCTTTCGACCGACAACACGGACGCCGACCGCTACACGCTCTGCCTCGCCAATCCTCCTTTCACAGGCAGTCTTGACAACGAGGCGGTGAGCAAGAGCCTATTGGCAATCACCAAGACCAAGAAGACCGAACTGCTCTTCCTTGCGCTCTTCGTGCGTATGCTACAGATTGGTGGACGGTGCGCCAGCATCGTGCCCGACGGTGTGCTCTTCGGTAACAGTACAGGGCACAAGTCCATCCGAAAGGAGCTGATCGACAGGCAACGTCTTCAGGCGGTCATCTCCATGCCTTCGGGTGTCTTCAAGCCCTACGCAGGGGTATCCACCGCCATCCTCATCTTCACCAAGACCAACGCTGGCGGAACCGACAAGGTCTGGTTCTACGACATGAAAGCCGACGGTTTCAGCCTTGACGACAAGCGCACACCGATTGCGGACAACGATATACCAGACGTGATCGCACGGTTCCATAACCTCGCCGCCGAAGAGAGCCGCACCCGCAAAGAGCAGAGCTTCATCGTCCCTGTCAGCGAGATCATCGCCAACGACTATGACCTCAGCATCAACAAATACAAGGAGGTGGAGAAGGTGAAGGTGGAATATGAAAAGCCGGAAGTGGTGCTGGGAAGAATCGAGGCGCTGCAGGGCGAGATTAATGCAGCCTTGGCTGAGTTTCGGGAGAAGTATTTGTAACAATAAGAGCGTATGGTCACATCATCCTATCGTCCACGCAACCCCGGCCACGATTACCACGGCATCGGCACCTACCTCATCACGTTGGTGGTGAGCGGGCGTGAGCCGTTGCTTGGTTCATTGGGAAGCGATGCGCAACACCCCGGGGTGCAACTGTCACCCTTGGGTGAAGTGGTGCGACAATTCTGGGAGCAGATACCCACCCTTCAGAAGGAGCTGCACGGCAACGATGTGGCGGTACATGCCTGCGTATGCATGCCTGACCATTTCCATGGGGTGATTGAGGTGAGGGAGGCGATGGAGAAAAAGAGCCTAGGCGATATAATGCAGGCATTCAAGGCGGCAAGCACCAGCAGATGGCAACAGATGCAAGGACTGGCGCCATCAGCTTTGCGTCCGATACCGGACGCCTGTGCGGGTCCTGGCGTCTCAGCAGTGTTGCGGGCGAAGGCCGCCCAATATGACAATGAAGCAGATTTGATACGCAACCTGTCAAAAAAGCGAAGGCAAGAATACTACGCCCTCGTGGCCCGCGAGCAGCGCCCCCTCTTCGATGACAACTACGATGACACCGTGTGCCTCGACAATCGGCATCGGGAGGCGATGATCGCCTATGTGCATGACAACCCGCGCCGTGCC
This sequence comes from Paludibacteraceae bacterium, assembly GCA_017553575.1. Lineage (GTDB taxonomy): Bacteria > Bacteroidota > Bacteroidia > Bacteroidales > Paludibacteraceae > RGIG10190. The sequence goes on along the minus strand of JAFZKQ010000065.1, from coordinate 15,912 downwards.
ATCTTGCGGCGGTTGTTACCCGATGTGATGCGGAGGAGCCTGCATGTGCAGATCGGAGGCCGCTCGTTCGGCACGTTCGGCAACCTCTTCCTCCTGCGATGGGCGAACAAGGTGCAGGTGCATTGCCACCGACGACACCCCCTCTCGGGTGAGCCCTACGAGTGCACGGCCGACTATGCCCATGAGCGCGAACAATGGACCGCCGCCATCCTCAAAGGACAGACGGTGATAGTGACGCCGGGCATCTCCCGTGGCGAACTGCTGATGAAGAACGATTGCATCGAAAAGGGCTACCCGCTCATCCATTTGCAGAAAGAGCCGATAACGCCCTACTGGAAACCTGAGCGCCAACGCTTCGAGGCCTGCGCCAACGGCAGCTTGCTCATCCTTGCCCCGTGGGGCCTCGACGAAATGAACGATGTGAACGGCGTCCCTTCCAACAGCGACTATAGCCGTTTCCATAACCTGAATAACCTCGCCGCTGAATTATGCGCCTTCAACGGCAACGCTAAAATTATTAAATGACAATGAAGGAAAACTGGACATATAAGAAATTTGAGGATTGCTTAGAAAAGGTGAAAAACACACCAAAATTACAATCTTCTGATTACCTAAGCAATGGCATATACCCCATTGTCTCTCAAGAAGAAAGTCTTATTTCTGGTTATTGGAATGAAGAAGCTGACGTTTTTAAAATTCACAAACCTATTGTTATCTTTGGAGATCACACAAGGGTATTAAAATATGTGGATTTTGATTTTGTACTAGGTGCTGATGGTGTCAAAATATTACAACCCATAAACGCTTTGTCTGCAAAATTCTTGTTCTATTATTTGCAATGGTGCAAAATCCCAAGTTTAGGATATTCAAGACACTATAAATTACTTAAAGACATTTCCGTACCTATTCCACCCACAGGAGAGCAATCCCGCATCGTCTCCGAGCTAGACCTTCTCCAATCCATCATCGACAAGCAGCAAGCCCAACTCAAGGAATTGGACACCCTTGCGCAAGCGGTTTTCTATGATATGTTCGGGGATCCTGTGGAGAATGAGAAGGGATGGGAGGTGAAGAGGTTAGGAGAAGTTGCAACATTCAAGAACGGATTGAATTATTCACCGAATGAAACAGGGAAGAAGTATCATATTATTGGAGTAAGTGATTTCCAAATGAAATCCGAAATTAGTTGTAACAATGAACTAACTACCATTTATGCAAATGATACAATTGATGATGGGTATTTGCTACAAGATAATGATATTCTATTCGTACGTTCAAATGGGAACAAACAATTAATAGCGAGAAATATCCTTGTAAAGACAAATAATTTGGAGGTGACATTTAGCGGTTTTTGTATTAGAGCAAGAATTACCAATGGTACGGCATTACCTTTTTACATCAACTCATTATTGAAGTTGCCATCAAGCCATAAAGCATTAACAATGAGTGGGCGAGGTTGCAACATTTCAAACTTAAATCAAACTACGCTTAATGATTTTCCAATCATCCTTCCCCCTCTACCCTTGCAGCAGTCATTTGCCGCAAAAATCGAAGCGATAGAGAAGCAGAAAGCCGCCATCAGCCAATCCATCGCCGAGACGCAGAAACTGTTTGATTATACGATGGATAAATATTTCGGGTAAACCCCTCGTGGTGATCAAAATATACATCCTCGCAGAAACGGATGTATGGAAAAAAGATGTATATTTAAAAACGAATTGATGAATCTCGAAACCCTTCAGGGATTTTCGAATGATACACCATAAGCCATAAAATCCCTACGGGGTATAAAACGATGCGATTTTTAAAGCCCTCTGTGGTATTTGCGTATGCGAAATTTCGACTACATAAAACCGCTCGGTCTCAACGACCTTTACCGCTTCTGCTCGGCAGCGGAAGAGCATCAGTGCGACAACGCTGAATTCTGTGCCATCAATGCCCGAAAGGCGTTGGAGTATATGGTCCGTTCGCTCTATATGATGAAGAACATCTCAACGCCGGAACGAACCTCGCTCTTCGAACTGATTGACGGTGAACCGTTCCGCACCTTCATCAACGACGACCGTGTGATGATGGCGGTCCACTATATCCGAAAAGTGGGTAACGCCGCCGCACACTCGGGTAACGTGACGAAGAAGGAATCCTTCTTCACCCTGCTCAACCTCTACAACGTGGTCGGCGCCATACTCCTGAAACTGAAGGTGGTGGAGGAGGTGAAACCCTTCGACAAGAACTTGATTCCCAAAGGAGTGGAGACCTCAGTGGTCACGCCTTCCGTGGTGCAGGTAAAGGAGAGCGACACCCTCATCACCTCGTCTGCCAAGGAGGCCATTGCCGACACCACGCCCGTGGCGGAGCTCCCTACCGAGTTTTCGGAGGCCGAGACACGCAAAATGTTTATCGACCTCATGCTTCGGGAAGCAGGTTGGGAAGTGCTCGACACAGAAGGCGCTGTGCAACCGTTGAAGGCCTGCATCGAGGTGGAAGTCCACGGCATGCCCAACAACGAAGGCATCGGGTATGCAGACTACGTGCTTTTCAGCAGCAACGGACTGCCGCTGGCCGTCATCGAGGCCAAACGAACCTCGGTAGAGCCTGTCGTAGGCAAGCATCAGGCGGAACTCTACGCAGACTGTTTGGAAGCCCAGTACGGCGTGCGTCCAGTCATCTACTATACCAACGGATTCAGGACCCATATCATCGACGGTTTGGGCTATCCGCCACGACCTTTGTTCGGCTTCCACACAGCCGACGACCTGGAGCGTTTGATCCAGAAACGAGGCCGGACAGACATCAGCGACTTCTCCGTAAAGGAGGAGATTACCGACCGACACTACCAAAAGATGGCCATCAAAGCCGTCTGCGAACACTACAACCAAAAACACCGCAAAGCCCTGCTGGTGATGGCCACAGGTACCGGAAAGACGAGGGTCTCCATCTCGCTGGTGGATGTGCTGATGCGCAACAACTGGGTGAAGAATGTCCTCTTCCTCGCCGACCGCACCAGCCTGGTGAGCCAAGCGCACAAGAACTTCGTAAAACTCCTGCCCAACACCACCACCTGCGTGCTCAGCGAGAAGGATAGCGAAGAGAAAAAGGACATCAACGCACGCATCATCTTCTCCACCTACCAGACGATGATCAACTACATCGACACGGACGACAAGCTCTATTCCGTGGGCCATTTCGACCTGATCATCATCGACGAGGCGCACCGTAGCATCTTCGGAAAATACGGGGCGGTGTTCAACTATTTCGACGCCATGCTAGTCGGCCTCACCGCCACCCCACGCGAGGACGTGGACCGAAGCACCTACGAGATATTCCAAGTGGAGGATGGACAACCCAACTTCGCCTACGAACTCGATGAAGCCGTGGGCGACAAGTATTTGGTCAACTACCACGGGTTCAAGCGCGGGTCGCTCATCCTAAGAGAGGGCATCAAATACGACAAGCTCACAGAAGAGGAGAGACGGCAGTTGGAACTGGTGTGGGAATACGAGCAAATCGCAGGAAGGGACATCGCCAACAACGAGATATTCAGCTACATCTTCAACCAAGACACCATCGATAAGGTGCTACAAGACCTGATGGAAAATGGACTGAAGGTGCAGAGTGGCGAGCGCATCGGAAAGAGCGTCATCTTCGCCTACAACCACCGCCACGCCGAGATGATCGTGCAACGCTTCAACATCCTATACCCAGAATACGGAGCCAATTTTTGCGTATTGATCGACAATTACGTCACCTATGCGCATGACCTGATTGACCGGTTCGAGCTACGAGACTCGGACCCACAGATAGCCGTTTCGGTCGACATGCTGGATACCGGCATCGACGTGCCCGACATCCTCAACCTGGTCTTCTTCAAGCCCGTGAAGAGCAAGATCAAATATCTGCAGATGATCGGACGAGGCACGAGGCTAAGCAAGGACATTTTCGGTCCGGGCAAAGACAAGGAATATTTCTACATCTTCGACTGGTGTGGCAACTTCGACTACTTCGGGAAAGAAATAAACAATCACGAGGCAACCACCACCCTATCCCTGACCGAGCGTATCTTCTGTTTGCGCACCGACATCGCCTTCCATCTTCAACACCAACAATATCAAGAAGATGCGTACTGCAAGAGCCTCCACGACGAGATCAAGGCGATGCTCCACGAACAAGTCGAGGCGTTGTCGGACAACCATATCTCCGTAAGGATGAAATGGGAGACCGTGAGCCATTTCAAGCAAGCAGACGCATGGGCGTACATATCCGACATGGATGTGGTAAGCTTGAAAAAAGAGATCTCTCCGTTGTTAGCCAAAAGCACGCTGGACGAAAGCGCCAAGAAGTTCGACGTGATGGTCCTGACCATTGAATTAGGGCTCCTCGACCAAGAGGTGAACCCTACGAAAAGCATACAACGGGTAAAGCTAGTCGCCCAGAAACTAGAGGAGATGGCCTCCCTGCCACAAGTCATGGCAAAGATGGGGACGATACAAGAAGTCCTTTCCGAGGCAGCTTGGCAAAACGCATCGTTGCAATGGCTCGAAAAAGTACGAGCCGACCTACGAGAACTGATGAAGTTCCTTACGGGCGGGATAAAGAAATGGTTCATCGTCAACATCGACGACTTAACCACCGAAGACGGAGAAGTGGAAGGCGTAACGCCCAAAGTAAGCTACAAGCAACGCATCATTGAGTTCCTTACGGAGAACAGGCATTTGCCCGTTTTGGACAAGATCTACAACTTGGAGCAGTTGACTCCGCAAGACATCCACGAATTAGAGCGCATCCTGTGGGAAGAGTTAGGCAGCAAAGCCGACTACGAACAATATACGGAGGGGAAGCTCTGCGGCTCCAATGTGGCGATACTCATCCGTTCGATGATTGGGGTGGACCGAGCCGTGGCGATGCGACGATTCAGCACTTTCCTATCGAACATGGAACTCAATTCAGAACAAGAAGATTTCTTGATGACAATAATCAGCTATGTTTGTGAAAATGGGGACATTACGAAATTCACGGTAGTGAACGAATCTCCTTTTTACGAACGGTTAGATGTTTTCAATGCCTATATGGTACCTTTGGCGAAATATATCGATGAACTCCATGGGGTGGTTTCGGTGTAGGGAGAATTTTGAATTTTGAATCGTATCAAAAAATCAGACAAACAAAGGGAATTTTAATTCTTAATTAGATTGCATTGTTACGGTAGAAACAAGGCGTATATAAACAGTAGAGACAAGGCAAACCCTGTCTCTACCATTAACAATAATACCAATAAAATTATATTTGGTCTAATTCCAAATCTCCGTTGAATACCTCGTGCCAAGGCAATCCATGTTTGTTCAACTCTGCCATGAACGGATCTGGATCGAAATCCTCCACGTTCCATACGCCCGGACGCTTCCATTGACCCGTGCAGAACATCATGGCACCAATCATAGCAGGCACACCTGTCGTATAGCTGACACCTTGCATTCCAGTCTCCTTGTAAGCCTCTTGGTGGCTACAGTTGTTATAGACATAGTAAGTCAACTGCTTACCATCCTTACCGATACCACTGATACGGCAACCGATGCTGGTCTCACCCTCGTAGTTCTCGCCCAAATCCTGAGGATTAGGAAGAACGGCCTTCAAGAACTGAAGCGGAACGATCTTCACACCGTTGTACTCCACCTCGTCAATACGAGCCATACCAATATTTTGGATCACACGAAGATGCGTCAGATACTCCTGTCCGAAAGTCATCCAGAAACGAGCACGCTTGATGGAAGGGAAATTCTTCACCAACGACTCCAACTCCTCGTGGTACATCAAATAAGATTCCCTTGGACCGATGTTAGGGTAAGTCAAAGCCTTGTGAATCTCCAAGGCACCGGTCTCCACCCATTTTCCGTCCTGATAGAAACGACCCTTTTGGGTAATCTCGCGGATATTGATTTCTGGGTTGAAATTCGTGGCAAAAGCCTTATGGTGGTTTCCTGCATTACAATCGACAATGTCAAGATACTGCATCTCCTTGAAGTGATGCTTAGCCGCATAAGCCGTATAAACGCCGGAGACTCCTGGGTCAAAACCACAGCCGAGGATAGCCGTCAAACCAGCCTTCTCGAATTTCTCCTTATAAGCCCACTGCCAGCTATACTCAAAATGAGCCTCATCCTTAGGTTCGTAGTTGGCCGTATCCAAATAATTGACACCACATTCGAGGCATGCATCCATAATATTCAAGTCTTGGTATGGAAGTGCCACATTGATGACCAATTCAGGCTTATGCTTCTTAAACAAAGCAACAATTTGATCCGTGTAGTCGGCATCCACCTTGTCTGTGGTGACCGAAACACCATAACGCTCTTTCAATACCGCTGCAACAGCATCACACTTCGCCTTTGTACGGCTTGCGACAACAATATCCGTAAAGACGTTAGCATTTTGTGCCACCTTGTGACACACTACGGTACCAACACCGCCCACTCCGATAATAAGAACTTTAGACATTCTTCTTGTTGTTTATGTTTATACACTAAATATACAATTCACCACCCTTTCTTAAGAAAAGCCGTGATAAATTTGAATACAAATATAAACTTATTTTATAAAAATACAAACGATTCCTTTATTTTAACAAAGAAATCATCTCCTCAACAGAAACGAGCTTTTGCTCGCCACTCTGCATATCCTTGAGCATCACCTTGTTTTCCGCCATCTCCGTCTCGCCGATGATCGCAACATACGGGATACCCTTTCCATCGGCATAACCCATCTGCTTCTTCATCTTGGCAGGCTCCGGATAAACCTCGGCAGCCAAACCTGCAGCGCGGACACTCTTCAAACAACCCAATGCATACTTCAACTCCTCCTGTCCGAACGTGACGAAAATCACCTTCGTGGACTGCAACATCTCCGCAGGATACAGATCCAATTGGTTCAAGACATCGTAGATACGGTCTGCACCAAACGAGATGCCAACACCCGAAACGCCATCCATACCGAAGACGCCCGTCAAATTGTCGTAGCGGCCACCGCCCGTGATACTTCCGATCTGGACATCCTTCGCCTTCACCTCGAAAATAGCACCCGTATAATAATTCAAACCACGCGCCAACGTAAGATCCAACTCGACCTCCGTCTGGACACCCACCAACTTGACGTACTCCAAAATCGTAGCAATCTCCTCTACTCCCTTCAAACCGATTTCAGAAGAGGCAAGCACCTCGCGGATGGTCTGCAATTTCTCTTCGTTCGTGCCTTGCAACAAAATGATCGGCTGCAACTTGGCGATGGACTCTTCCGGAATGCCTTTGGAAGCCAACTCCGCATTGACATTCTCCAAACCAATCTTATCCAACTTGTCGATGGCAACGGTAATGTCAACGATCTTATCCGCCTGACCAATCACCTCTGCGATTCCCGTCAAAATCTTACGGTTGTTGAGTTTCACGCAGACATTCACCTTCAAACGACGATAGACCTCGTCAACGATTTGGATCAACTCCACCTCATTCATCAAAGAGTCGCTACCCACCACATCGACATCGCATTGATAGAACTCACGGTAACGGCCCTTCTGAGGCTTATCCGCACGCCATACGGGCTGGATCTGATAACGCTTGAACGGGAAGCTCAACTTATCGCGGTTCATCACGACGAAACGGGCAAAAGGCACCGTCAAGTCATAACGCAAGCCCTTCTCCGAAATCTTATTGGTCAATTTCAAGGAGTTACGGCTCTCCAAGTCTGCTTGCTCCACACCAGACAAGAAATCGCCCGAATTCAAAATCTTGAAAAGGAGCTTATCTCCCTCATCGCCATACTTTCCCATAAGCGTGGAAAGGTTCTCCATGGCAGGAGTCTCAATCTGCTGAAAACCATACAAACGGAACACCTCTTTGATGGTGTTGAATATATAATTACGACGCGCCATCTCTATTGGTGCGAAATCTCTTGTACCCTTAGGTATGGAAGGTTTTTGTGCCATCTTTTTTATATCTAAAGAATTGCTATATCTGAAGGATTACTATTACAAATCATTAACGACCGCACGGATGCGGACCAGTTTCTCCATCAAAGACTCGAACATATCCAATCTCAACATATTGGATCCATCCGACTTCGCATGGGAAGGATCGGGATGCGTCTCCAAGAAGAGGCCATCCACACCGACAGCCACGCCCGCACGTGCCAACGTCTCGATCATCTGCGGATTGCCGCCCGAAACGCCCGAAGCCTGATTAGGCTGTTGCAAAGAATGGGTAACATCCAAAATCACTGGGAAGCCCAAGCCTTGCATCGTAGGGATACCACGGTAATCGACAATCAAATCCTGATAGCCGAAGAAGGTACCTCTGTCCGTCAACAACACCTGATCATTGCCACTGTCGATCACCTTTTGGGCAGCGAACTTCATCGATTCAGGAGACAAGAACTGTCCCTTCTTGATATTCACGCACTTACCCGTCTTGGCAGCCGCCACCAGAAGATCCGTCTGACGACACAAGAAAGCAGGGATCTGCAAAACGTCCACATACTCCGCCGCCATCGCCGCCTCGTCCACCTCGTGGATATCCGTTACGACAGGGACTTCAAAATCAGCCCGCACCTTTGCCAAAATCTTCAAGGCCTTTTCATCTCCGATACCCGTAAAGGAGTCTACCTTCGAACGGTTTGCCTTACGGTAAGAGCCCTTGAAGACAAAAGGGATTTTCAACCTATCCGAAACGTTTTTGATATGCTCCGCTATACGCAGTGCCATATCCTCGCCCTCTATCACACAAGGACCGGCGAAAATAAAGAAATTGCCGGATTCCGTATGCTTCAATAAATTTGATATCATATCTTATTTCTATAATTATTCAACAAAATCTTTCGGAACCACCATCCGAAGCGCATTCGGAAGCAGTTCTAAATCGAAAGGGCCTTCGGCTCCCTCCAACAAGATGCCGTCAGCCTCCACCTTGTTCTTGTTGCTACAGACAATCCGCAAAGAAGAAGAACGGAAAAAACGCAGGCAGGAGTTGCCCTCCAATCTCTTCTTGAACAAGCGGTACAACGATTTGATGAGCAGGAAGAACGAAGGACGAACCACGACAAAGAGATCGAAAAAGCCATCCGTAGGGACTGCATCGGGCGTCTGTTTGATTCCTCCACCCGTATAAGGACCGTTCGCAATGGAGATCGTATAGACCGCATCATCGACCACACAGCCAGTAGCATCCAGTTCCAACCGAAGAGGCTTGGAGGAGTGCATCAAAGCCCCCATCAAGACAGCCAACGAATAGACCCAAGAACGACCTGGCAGGAAGCGGGAAATCAGTTCCGTATAATAAACCACCTGCGCATCGAATCCCATCCCCACCGAATTGATGAAGTACTTCACCTTCTGCTCGCCTTGATGGAAATAGGACAAACGTCCCACATCGACCCTCCGCGTATAGCCGTCCACGATAAAAGGGATACTTTTCCGTGCCTTCTTAGGAATACCCCAATAACGAGCCCAATCGTTGCCCGTTCCACCCGGCATAATGGCCAAAGTGACTTCAGAGGGATCGACGGACGAAGAGAAGATACCATCGACCACCTCACTGACGGAGCCATCGCCTCCCGCCACAATCAAGTGACGAACATTCTCCTCCTCCAACAATCTTTTCACCAAGACCGTGGCATGACCCGCATATTCCGTGACAATGATTTCGGCATCCAAACCAGCTTTCTCCAAACGTTTCTCTATCGAACTTTTCCGTTGAAAAAAACGTCGGCTACCCGCCTTCGGATTGGCGATTACAGTCCATTTTTCATTGCCACTCATTCGAGACATCTTCTTTTTAGAAAAATATATTCAAGAAACAAAAATACAACTTTTCCCTCATACCGAAAGAGGAATAAGTCAAACTTTTATAAACAAAAAAAGGCACTTAAACAAAGTGCCTACTACCTCCCCTACTTTCCGTGAGAGCTATCCGATTCGAATCTGCAAAAAGCGGTTTATCTTCCCCACCATGCTTCTATCCATATTATCAATAAAAGCATCCAAAACCTGAACCTTTCCTGCTATCGGGATAATATCGTAATCCGCCACACGAGCCGGGATCAAACAACTATGCCCCTCCTTCAAGAGCACCTTTTCGCCAGAAGAACGAAGTTTAATATAACAAGCTCCTCGTATGCACATGCTGATGATGAAACTGTCGTACTTGAGCAAATCCCGATGGAACGTCTCCGTCACGTCCAAGACACGGACACTAAAAAACGGAGAATCAACAACCAACGTCGCCTTATTGTCCAGCTTCGGGTAGATGGTCCGATACTCCTCCTCCACCTTGAAATCCAAGGCTTGCAACGCCAAGTCCGTATGAAGTTCCCGCTTTTCGCCATTGGCATCCAAGCGGTTATAGTCAAAAATCCGATAAGTGACATCGGAGGATTGCTGCACCTCCGCGACCAAACAGCCTCCACAGATAGCATGAATCCGACCCGACGGAATATAAAAGACATCGCCCTTCTTCACCTCATAGCGAGCCAAGACATCGACGATCGTCCCATCCTCCACCCTTTTTCTATACTCTTCCATCGAGACCGCTTTTTTAAATCCCGAATAGAGATAGGAATTAGGCTTGGCATCAATCACATACCACATCTCCGTCTTTCCGAACTTTCCATGCTCACGTTGCGCCATTGCATCGTCCGGATGCACCTGAATGCTCAAGTCACGCTCGGCATCGATAAACTTGACCAACAAAGGCAACTTTCCTCCATAATGCTGAGAGACAGCCTTCCCCAATATCGCCGATGGGTTGTCTGCGATGACACTCGCCAAATCACGTCCCGCAAAGCGACCATTGCTAATCACACTGAGACTGGAAGGCACCGCACTGACCTCCCACGATTCACCGATAGGCTCGTCATCCGCCCCCAATCCCTTCCACGTTTTTAGTCGATTTCCACCCCAAACGACAGAATGCAGATTGGGTTGGAACAGGAATGGATATAAATTTGCCATAATCACCAGACTAAAAGTCAAAAACAAGAACTATCTCAAACTCTCCATATACCAATCGAACAGACGCTGAACTCCCTCTTCTATCTCTATCTTATGATGCCACCCCAAACGGTGCAATTTAGAAACATCGATCAGTTTCCTCATCGTTCCATCTGGCTTCGAACTATCGAATTTCAATACTCCATTGAAGCCTACGACTTTGACAATCAATTGCGCCAAATCCGCTATCGTCAATTCTTTTCCTGTTCCTATGTTTATGTGGCAATTGCGAATGTCTCCCAAAGAAGGGATCGCGCCACCTCGCCCCACTGAATTGTTACGATCTGAACTTCCAGACGCAGAGGCACCCTTTTGGACACTACTATACTCCGATATACCTATTATATCCTTAAAGTCAACACGTTCCATGATATAGACACAAGCATCCGCCATCTCTTCGCTCCACAAGAACTCACGCAAAGGCTTTCCAGTTCCCCACAAGGTCACGCCCTCCTTGGATATTCCATATTTCGACAAAACTGCCTCTATTTCAGAAGAAGAGGCTGACCCGTCGACACCCTCAACAGGACGAATATCCAAATCCTTACGGACTGCGGCCCAATTATCATCACCCAACTGCTTAGACAAGAATATCTTACGCATCATTGCCGGCATGACATGACTATTCTCCAAATGGAAATTATCGTTCGGACCATAAAGATTCGTAGGCATCACCGCAATATAATTCGTACCGTATTGGAGATTAAAACTCTCGCACATCTTCAAACCAGCAATTTTGGCAATTGCATACGGTTCGTTGGTATACTCCAACTCGCTCGTCAACAAAACATCCTCCCCCATTGGTTGCGGAGCATTTTTAGGGTATATGCAAGTACTGCCCAAGAAAAGCAACTTCTTGACCCCATGACGAAAACTCTCACCAATGACATTCTGCTGGATTTGAAGGTTTTGATAAATAAAATCGGCCCGATAGAGACTATTGGCCATGATTCCACCGACATGAGCAGCCGCCAAAACCACATATTCAGGCTTTTCCTCATCAAAAAAACGTTTGACAGCCACCCCGTCCAACAAATCCAATTCCTTATGGCTACGCCCCACCAAATTGGTATAGCCTTTACTTCTCAGGTTGTTATAAATAGCAGAACCCACCAATCCGTGATGGCCTGCCACATATATCTTTGATGTTTTATCCATTTTGTCTGTTATGTAATAATTAAGGGATGTTTTATAAACGTCAACCTTCCTCTTTAAGAAGAGGCATTACTTCACGATTCCCTTTTCAAGATATTCAGCCAAATTGGTTCTGACATGGTCACCGACACGCTCAACCGCCACCTTTTCCATATCTGCATCCACCATCAAATTGACCAATTCCTCAAAAGAGGTCATCTTCGTAGGATCCCAACCTAACTTCTCTTTCGCCTTGGTCGGGTCCCCCCATAGGTTCACGACATCCGTCGGACGATAGAAATCAGGCGACACTTCCACCAAAATCTTGCCTGTATTTTTGTCAATGCCCTTTTCATCAGCACCTTCACCCACGAATTCCAATTCAATCCCCGCCCGTTTAAAGGCCAAGTAACAAAATTCGCGGACAGAGTGCTGTACACCCGTTGCAATCACGAAGTCCTCCGGTTGGTCATGCTGCAATATCTTCCACATACACTCCACATAATCCTTTGCATATCCCCAATCTCGCAAGGAAGAGAGATTGCCCAAATATAATTTATCCTGCTTGCCCTGGGCAATACGAGCTGCCGCCAAGGTAATCTTGCGGGTGACAAACGTCTCGCCACGCCGTTCACTCTCATGGTTGAAAAGGATACCCGAGCAACAGAACATATTATACGCTTCACGATATTCTTTGACAATCCAAAAACCATACAACTTCGCCACAGCATAGGGAGAATAAGGATGGAAAGGAGTATTCTCATTTTGCGGAACCTCCTCAACCTTCCCATACAACTCTGAAGTAGAGGCTTGGTAAATCCGACAAGACTTTTCCAATCCGCAAAGGCGGACAGCCTCCAAGACTCGAAGTACGCCCGTAGCATCCACATCTGCCGTAAATTCCGGAGAGTCGAAACTCACCTGGACATGACTCTGAGCCGCAAGGTTATATATTTCATCGGGCACGACATTTTTGACTACTTGACAAAGACTCATCGAATCACCCATATCCGCATAATGCAAATGGAAATGAGGTCGCCCCTCCAAATGAGCGATCCGCTCACGGAAATCGACTGACGATCGACGAATCGTGCCATGAACATCATACCCCTTGGAAAGGAGAAGTTCCGCCAAGAAAGAGCCATCCTGACCCGTTACGCCCGTTATAAGTGCTGTTTTCATCTATTTTAGCCTATTATCATAAGCAAAGATAAAAAAAAAGCGGAACTTTTGTTCCGCTACCCATATTTTGAAATTCAAAAAATCAGACCTATCAACTAAAAAATCTAACCGAGACTAGCATAAACCTCACAGACTTGATCTGCTATATGCTTCCATTGATACTTGTCCAAATCATATTGAACCCGAAGCGCAGGATTTTCCTCTAGCAAGCATTCCAACTTAGAAGAGAGCTGATTCACATCACCCAAACGGAAATAATTCTCTTCAGGCAATTCCACCTCCAAATTAGCAGGTATATCGCTTACAACTACAGGAAGTCGGTAAGACATTGCCTCCAACAATGCAATAGGCAATCCCTCATGCGAGGAAGGAAGGACAAAACAACTGGCATGCGTCAACAATGAATGGAGTCGCCTTCCCTTTATAAATCCCGTGAGGACCACACCTTTCGATTTCGCCAGTTTCTTCAAGCTTCGAGAATAATCATCCTCAAAATCCGTATCACCTGCCAAAACCAAACGAATTCCAGACTCGGGATGTCTCTCCTTAAACAACGAATACGCCTCCACCAAATGATGAAGATTCTTTTCAGGAACGAAGCGACACATACCCAAGATATAGTTTTCCGGTTCGACTCCCAATTCGGTAAAATAATCAGGATAATCGACAAAATCGGGGTCGGGAACCCCATTGTATATCAAATGGACCCGATTTGTCCTACCGTATTTATCCGCAATAAGCCTCCTAATGACATTTGAAATCACAATAACCTCGTCTGCGAACATACAACCCATCCGTTCGCCCAATTTCAACATCGTTTTAGCAAAAAAGCCCCATTTGTCCCGATCATAGTCCGGGCCATGATGCGTAAAAACGACTTTCATTCCCTTCAACTTAGCATAAGGGACTAACAACGCAGGACCAATGGCATGAAGATGCAAGACATCTGCTCCCAAATTCTTTGCCTTATTAATAGCCCTAAAAGTATGGACAATCGCCTCAAAAGATTTCTTCTTTGGCGAAGAGACATTTACCAACTGCACACCATTCCATTCTGAGAAAGAATCCTTCACATAGTTGGAACGACGAATTATAGTAACCGCATATCCTTTTTGGGCAATTAAAGGGAAAAGTTCCTCGCAATGAGTTTCCACTCCCCCCATAATGTTTGGGATACCACGAGTACCTGTTACTACAACTCTCTTACAATCAGCCATAAAATCCTTTTCTACTTTATCTCAATATCACGATTGGTCTCCACCACCGTTGCCTCGTAACCTTGCCCCTCAACGTCGGCATTCACAATATCCTCTCCACGTTTGCCTTTCAAGGCCTCCTTGGAATCTTCAGAAAGACCATTGCTGATTACCGCATTCAAATCACACGTAGAGAGTTTGTCCAAATCCTCTTTCGTAACCTTACCATCCCGATAATCACAACAAATCGGATTCTCATACATAGAATACTTCAATCCGACCAATGATTTCAACTTATGTTTGGCCACCCACAACAACGGAGTCGTGATATATTTATGCATCGCAGGCGAAACAGAACCGATCATCCAACAATTACGATTGCAGCAACGAACCTTCTTTCTCACAGTTTCCGCTTCTGGCGAATTCCAAAGTTCATCCCATGTTTGCGTATTGAGATTTCCCATCACCTCTTTGTCCTTCGTTCCGTTACAAGGCATCACATCACCATAAGGATCGATAAAGAAGGTATCGAAAGACATATCACACGGCAATAGACGTTTCTGACCATAGATATAGTTAATCAAGCCATGATTGAAATAAGCCCTAAACCATTTTTTCGGTGAATTAGACTTCAACAACTTGTTCACCAAATCCTCGAAATTCTTTGCCACCATCGGACGGTCATGAATAATATTCTTCGCCTCAACGAAATAGAACGAATTATGTAACGAAGCCGTCGCGAACTCCATTCCCATCTCATTCGATATTTCATACAAAGGGACAAGGTCAGGTGCGTTCTTGTCCTGCACCGTCATACCAAACCCCACATCCTTCATACCCATCTCACGAAGCTTCCTCAATGTGGTGTAACCACGTTGGTAGCCATCGTTCAAGCCTCTAATTTCATTGTTGGTCTGTTCCAACCCCTCAATAGAGATACGGATACCAATCTGTGGGAATTCTTTACAAAGATCGAGTATACGATCCGTAAAAAAGCCATTCGTGGAGATGACAATTCTATCACTCAGTTTATACAATTCCCTAACGATATCCTTCAGATCCGTACGAATAAAAGGTTCTCCTCCCGTGATGTTAGTAAAATACATCTTGGGGAGTTTTTTGATTGTCTCTATTGAGATTTCCTCCTCCGCTTTGGATGGAGCTTTATATCGATTACACATCGAGCAACGAGCGTTGCATCGATAAGTCACTATTACTGTTCCGTTTAGTTTCTTTTCTGCCATAATAAAAATGCATCCAATACATTTAGCAAATGTACATAAATAAAAAAAGACCGCAAAAAAATACGGTCTCAAAAGCACAGCATCGAAAAAAAAAGCGCCACTAGCAACATTTAAAAAGTTTTACAAC
>JAFZKQ010000007.1 GCA_017553575.1 Paludibacteraceae bacterium | reverse complement strand
TGCGAGAAGGCCTTTTTCGTAAACCGATGCGGAGATTTTGAAAAATCGAAGAATTCATCGGATTCTAAGGAGCCATCCTTACTATTGCCTTCAAACACACGCATCCTTAACCCTTCAAACGCCCCCTCATTGTTGTAAATCTCAAGGTTGGAGACCACGAGATAGTTGATATAATCAGGTTCGCCATAATAAGGAATAGCAAAGACGAGCAGGGAATCCTGATTTGAATGGGAAAAAGCATCTATGTGTTTCCGAACACAGGTGTAATATGCATCTGCCGATTCCGTTTGGGCAAAAGAGAATGTAAAGAATAGAAGTGAAAAGAAAAATCCAAGGACAAATCGTATCATAACAAAAGAGGGAAAGGTGATTTATACTAAAAAAACTCGATGAATAGGCAAAATAGCCGGTGCAAGAGTTGCACCGGCTACCCTTATCTATTTTTCCATCCGACTTAAAATCAATCGAAATAGCTGGATCCGTCGAAACAGTGCGTACAGATTTGCTCCTTAGGCAAACCGATAGCCTCCACCAAGTCCTCGATCGTACTGAACTTCAAGGAACTCAAGTTGAACGATTGGCGAATCTCCTCCACCAAACGGTTGTATTCTGGGGAATCGGTTGTCTTGTACTTATCCAAGTTCTTAGTATGGTCGCCCTCGAACTTTTGGATGATTCGACGCGTGATCAAGTCCAAATCACTGTTCTTAGAAGCGAAGTTCAAGAATTCACAAGGATAGATGAGCGGAGGACAAGAGATACGCATGTGAACCTTCTTGGCACCGTAACGGAACAAAGCCTCCACATTATCCTGCAACTGGGTACCACGCACGATGGAGTCGTCACAGAAGATTACCTCGCTATCCTTCAGCAACTGCTTGTTAGGGATCAACTTCATCTTAGCGATAAAACTTCTAATCTCCTGAGTGGCAGGGGTAAAGCTACGAGGCCATGTCGGAGTGTACTTGATGAGCGCACGCTTGTAAGGGATTCCCTTTCCTGCTGCATAACCGATGGCGAAACCGACACCCGAATCAGGGATACCAGCCACGAAATCAGCCTTGCAATCATCCTTCTTACCCATTAGGCAACCTGCACAATAACGGGAGCAATCGACGTTCACATTCTCGTAAGTCGAAACAGGATATCCGTAGTAAACCCACAAAAAGGAGCAGACCTGCATCTTCTTGTTCGGAGCACGCATCTGCTTGTAGCTGTCGGCCGTAATCTCCATGATTTCGCCAGGACCCATGTTGTAAACCGGCTCAAAACCCAAATTATGGAAGGTACAAGACTCGCAAGAAACAGCGTGAGCATCAGGCTTTTCCGCAATCAGCATCGGAGTACGGCCCAATTTGTCTCGGGCAGCCACAATCTTATCCTCCATCAGCATCAACAACGAACAAGAACCCTTCACCTTGTTGAAGACGTTCTCGATACCCTCCTTAATCGTAGGTTTGTCGATGATAAGCAAGGAAACCAGTTCCGTCTGATTGATTCGACCGGAACTCAACTCCGAGAAATGCATGTTCTTGGCGAGCAGTTCGGCAGCCAATTCATCCGCATTATTGATGCAAGCGATAGTGACCAAGGCGAACCGTCCCAAATGGGAGTTGATAACGATCGGCTGCGCATCGGTATCACTGATGACTCCGACACCAGATTTACCCTTGAACTTAGGAAGGTCTGGTTCGAACTTTGTCCTGAAATAAGAATTCTCCAAATTGTGGATGCTGCGCGTGAAACCGATTGTCTCGTCGTACATGGACATACCGCCCCGCTTGGTTCCCAAGTGCGAATTGTAGTCTGTTCCGTAGAACAAATCAGCTACGCAATTCTTTTTTGAAATTGTGCCAAAAAAACCGCCCATAATTGTATATTAATTTATAAATGTATTCCCAACAAATAAAAAAGCCTTGCACGGCATCCCCATACAAAGCTCATATATTATGCGACATTTGAGTACGCATAGAGTCTAAATAGACGAATATTCTCCTTGTTGCCCATGCGTCCAAGGCGGCATATTCGATTTGCCTCTCCGTCAAGATAGCCGACTCCCAATTCGACAGGCGTTGTGCCTTGGAAATCCTTTTCCCGAAAAGGATGGCGTATATTGTCGTGAGGCTGTTCTCCCCTATGCCAAAGGTCTTTACGTATTCCTGCAAATCGATGAAATTGATGGGCTCAATCGGAGCCCTCTTGCCCAAGGCACGGAAATCGTCACGTAAGGACAACCCTATTTTCTTCACCGTGGTGTCTTTCAGGAAATCCGACAAGACAGGAGGAATGCCGATCACATTTAGACGGAACAGGAAACACACATCTTCCGTACTAATCTGCAACAATGCCACCTGATTCGACCTGCCCTTCTTGAACGAGGGTTTCGTCTCCGTATCAAATCCGACAACCCCTTGCGTCCGCAGAAAGTCCACAGCCTTTTCCGCATCGCAAAGTGTCTGAATGACGTATGTTTTTCCGTTGAAGGTTTCAACAGGACAAGCGGAGAGTTCCTCCTTCGATATGTTAGCCTTCAAATCCATTCAACTCCTCATCCTCTAAAGCGGTTCCGTATTCCGATTCCTCCTCTTCCAATTCTGCCCCAGAATATAACACGTTGTGCATGGCGCGCAACGCATTCAACGATTTTTGTCCCCAAAAGGACTCGAAATTCTGCTTGCAGATAAGTATGGAATCGTTCATGATTGCTTGGTTGGCCGATTGAAAATTGGCAACCATATCCTTTAAATCTTGATAGACATCGGTCAAATCCTCCGAAATATGGGAAAGTATCGGACTGTCGCTATACTGCATATCCGGCGTGAACACCTCCAAATATTCGTCGTACTGGCCTATGACGTTGCGAACTTGCTCCTGCGTATATTCGTACTCCTCCTCCGTCACAAACGACTGAATATCATCTTCCGACTCCTCCTCTAAATCAGGGAGCAAAGAGGTCTTGAGATATAGCAACGGAAGCAACTTCGTCATCTTATCAAAAAAAGACTTCGTACCGCATCCCTCACACTTCTCCATAAATGAACAGTATTCGGCCGCAACGGTTACAAAATCTATGACCTTGTTCGAATATATAGGATGTTGCTCTACCCTTTCCATATACATCTATTTTGTGTCGATTATCTATATTTGCAATATTGCCAACTCGACTTTGCAAAATTACGAATAATATTAGAATTTTCTTACCCTAATCAATCAGTTTTTTCTCTATCGGGAAAAGTTTGACCTATCTCAAAAAGTATATCCCCCTCTCCAATTTCCCCGAAAGTGACTTTTCACATGCCATCCGAAGCCATTTCCGCCTCAGACATGCCTATCTTCTCCCCCAAGGCTCTCATCAGTTGATGCCATAGAGAATCGGCCTCCTCCTTATGATCCATGGTTATCATTCCCTTTTGGTCACCCTTAAAAAGGGAGCCCTGGTAATGAATCGTATCACTCTTCTTCACCTTGATGGTGTAATGGTGCGAGGCGAACTCTTCGTGAAGCATGACACCTCCGTCGGCCAAATATTCATTCCGTCTCAACTGATACTCCTGTTGAAGAGACTCCGTACTAAAAGAGGCCACATAGCAACTTGACGTCTTGATGTTGGAAGGGGTAGAGTCCCTGAGTATAGACATCTGTATCTTGGGTTCCTCCTTCTGCTTGCCGGATGCCTTTTCATTGGCACACTGACAAAGCCCCATCATGAGGAGCATGCCCCAGCCTATCCACTTGATTCTATTCATAATTCATCGTTTAGCAATTCAAGATACAAATATAATTCACGAAAGTATTTTCACAACCTTTTTTCCACAAAAAAACGGAGCCGATCATTCCGACCGACTCCGTTTTTGTTCTTTCAATTAAGCGTCAGACCGAAGTCTGGGCTAATTGGTTATTTTTTGACAACCGCCTTAATTATTCATTTGAAGCTCTTCTCGCCTGCAACTCAGCCGTCATTTGAGCCATTTTCTCCTTACCCAACGGATAAATCACCATCAAGGCTGCTGCCAACATGGTAAAGATGGCTGGAATCCAACTCATCAACATCACGATACCAGGCACTGCACCTTGGACAGTTACCAAATCCTTGGCATCATAGCCATAACTAGACAATACCATACCGATGATGTAGGCTGCGATACCTCCGGCAAACTTCGTCGCAAACGAACCTGCAGAATAGACCAAACCTGTGGCACGGCGACCGTTGACATACTCGGAATAGTCTGCCGTATCACCCAACATCGTGAAGAAGAGGGTCGGCAAAATAGCGGCGAAAACCTCGGAAAGGATACCAAAGACGAATATCATTGAAATCTCCGTCGGACCAAAGAAGCAGAGCATGGAGTTTGCCACACCCGCCATAACCAACGCCGCTATAAAGAGGTTCTTCTTGCCTATCTGATTGCTGAGAGGAGTCGTAATCATGGCACCTCCAATAGAAGCAAGCATCAAAGCCACCATATAGGAGGAAGCCAAAATCTGGTTGTGTATGTAGTGGGTGAAATAGATCACCGTGATTCCCTGCTTAATGTTGTTGAAGATATTGAACAACAGACCGACGAACAAAAGCACCAACCAAGGCTTGTTGGTAACCAACTCCCAAAGGTCCTTCTTCAGGTTGCTCTCCTGCTTGGCCGGAGGAGAGATACGCTCCTTGGTGTTGTAGAACGTGATGAAAAGACAGAGCACCAACACCACAGACAAGGCATAGATTGACTTGCTATAACCTTTGCTTTGGTCGATAATAGTGATGGCAGATGCATCCAAATCCTTCTCGCCCTCCACCACAAAAGCATAACTATAATTCGCCTTCATGGAGAAACTCTTTCCTACCGTAGCTTGATTGTCGCATTCCTTCACCAAATCTTGAACGTACGACTTACTTATAAGTTCCTTTGGCAACGTATCATTAGGTGCCCACTCTCCCATCGACAGGAAGGTAGCCACATTCTCTTTTGTATGGATATTGACATTGGCAACGTCTTGCGGAGCCGAGACAACCACCATATATTTGGACTCTTTGATAGGCTCAACTTGGACGGTCGGATTGATGTTTCCGAAATAAGAGACCAAGAGAAGCAACGAACCTTGGACAATCATACCTCCAGCGAAGGCACCCACCATACGGAAGGAACCGATCTTGACACGCTCCTTGTCATCGCCCGTCATCACAGCCATCAACGCCCCATAAGGAATATTGTTGGCGGTATAGATCAACGTGAAGAGGATGTAGGTCGTATAGGCATAAGCCACCTTCCATCCCGGCGACCAATCCGGATTGGTGAAGAGCAAGGAAAGGATGATACCCAAAGGCACTGCCGTCCATAGGATCCAAGGACGGAACTTTCCATATTTCGTTTGGGTGTGGTCGCCCACAATACCCATCAAAACATCACTCACGCCATCGCTGAATCGGGCAATCATCATCAAAAGTCCCACTCCAGCGGGAGTCAAGCCGAACACATCGGTATAAAAGATAAACAGAAACGTAGCAACACCACGCCAAGCAATATTGGCCGAGGCATCACCCAACGCATAGGATACCTTTTCCCGTATAGAAATCTTTTCTAACAACATATATTTTTAATTAATTAATATTCTATCGATTAACGCTGCTTTTTCCATTGCGCATCACGAACTTCATAAATCCGCTCGATGATGTCAATCACTTTCAAGCCCTCCAACACATTGGTCGTGATACTGCCCTTCTCCTGCAACTTCTCCACCACGTTTTGGATGACATAATGGTGATTCTGGGCAGAACCCTTATAGGCACCATAATCGTTCGGCGGATTGGATGGGGCAAGCACTGGCATCTCATAATCCTTGATATGGCAATACTCCACCTCGTTCATATATTGTCCGGAGACCTTCACCGTACCGTTTTCACCGACGATGATGATGCTGCTCTCCAAATTCTTGTCCCAAACAGACGTGGAATAGTTCAGGCTACCCATGCCACCGTTCACGAAATCGAAGGTGACGATACCACTATCCTCAAAATCAGTCAGATTCTGATGGGAGAAGTCGTTGAAATTTCCTTTTATGTTGGTGATATCGCCAAAAAGCCAATACATAATGTCGATGAAATGGGAGAATTGGGTGAAAAGGGTTCCTCCATCCAACTTCGCATCGCCGTGCCAATTTCCTGGCTTATAGTAACGTTCATCCCGGTTCCAATAGCAATTGAGTTGCACCATGTAGATTTTCCCCAACTTGTTGGTACTGATGATCTCCTTCAACCATACGGAAGGCGGCGAATAACGGTTCTGCATCACACAAAAGACATGGCGCGACATCTCCAACGACTTGAAGACGATCCGCTCCGCATCGCGCTTCTTCAAAGCGATAGGCTTCTCAAGCACGACATGGTGATGACTCTCCAACGCCTTGATGGCATATTCCGCATGGAAACCGTTTGGAGTACAGATGTTTACCACATCAATATCCAATCCCGAGTTTAGCAAATCGTCGATACTGTTGAAAAAAGGCACCTCCAAATCAGTCAGCCCCAACTCCTCCTTTGAGAGGACATCGCACACGGCCACCAACTCCGAATCAGGATTTCTACGAATCATCTCGGCATGGCGTTTACCAATATGCCCTTGTCCGACTACTGCAAATTTTATCATGATTCTCTTACTCTATTTCATACACATTGCCATCACGCAGTTCATAGACTGTCCCTGTTTCAGGGCAAATGGCTTTGTTTTCCTTATTAAACTTCAATTTATGTCCGTAGGCACTTACCCACCCTGTCTGACGGGCTGGATTGCCCACCACCAAGGCATAGGGCTTGATGGGATGGGTCACCACGGATCCTGCGCCGATCATGGCATAGGCTCCTATCTCATTGCCGCAAACCACCGTGGCATTGGCCCCAATCGAGGCACCCCGCCTGACAATCGTCGGTTTGAACTCATGCTTGCGGGGCACGTGGCTACGAGGATTGATCACGTTCGTAAAGACCATGGATGGCCCCAAAAAGACGTCATCCTCGCATATCACCCCCGTATAAATGGAGACATTATTCTGCACCTTGACATTCCGCCCCAAGACGACCTCCGGAGAGATGACCACATTCTGACCGATGTTGCAATCCTCGCCTACGACCGCTCCCGACATGACGTGGGAGAAATGCCATATTTTCGTGCCGTCACCGATCTGGCAACCCTCGTCTATGACCGCTGTCTCATGTGCAAAAAAGCCCTTTCCATCCATAAAATCAACCTATTAAATCGAAACACACTCCCGTATCGAGCCTACGATATAAGCCAATTGCTCATCGTCCAACTCCGTATGCATCGGCAGGGAGAGCACCGAAGCGGCCAACCGTTCTGCCACGGGGAAAGCCCCATCTTGGTAACGGTCACTCCTATAAGCCTTTTGCAAATGTAATGGAACGGGATAATATATCATAGCAGGAACCCCTTTTTCTTCGAGTTTTTTGCGAAGGGAATCCCTATCTATCGAAGGATCCAAGCAAAGGGTGTACTGATGGAAAACATGGGAAGTATTTCCCCTTCGGGAAGGAATCTTCACGCCCGGCAAGTCACGCAACGCCTCGTCATAGTAGGCCGCCGCCCTTTGCCGACTTCGTATATACTCGTCCAAATAACGGAGTTTCACGTCCAACACCGCTGCCTGGATGGCATCCAGACGGGAGTTGACTCCCACTCTGTCGTGATAATAACGCACCTCCATACCATGATTGGCGATGCAGCGGGCTTTGGCATACAACTCATCACTATTCGTGAAGATGGCACCACCGTCGCCGTAACAGCCCAAATTCTTCGATGGAAAGAAGGATGTACACCCGAAATGCCCCATACAACCCGACTTCACCTTGCGGCCATCGGAGAAGGTATAGACAGCCCCGATCGATTGACAAGCATCCTCAACGACATAGAGTCCGTGACGCTCCGCCAAGGCGAGCAACGGCTCCATATCCGCATTCTGCCCAAAGAGATGGACCGGCACGATGGCCTTCGTCTTAGGCGTGATAGCCTTCTCCACCTCCGACAGGGAGAGACAAAAAGTAGCTGGATCAACATCCACCAAGACGGGGGTAAGACCTAAGAGAGCCACGACCTCGGCTGTTGCTATGAAGGTGAACGTAGGCGTGATGACCTCGTCGCCGGGCTGCAGCCCCAGTGCCATCAAGGAGATTTGGAGCGCATCCGTCCCATTCCCGACAGGAATGACATGCTTCACCCCTAAATATTCCTCCAAATGACGTTGGAAATCATTAACTTTCCCCCCTTTGATAAAAACGGTCGAATCCAAGACCTCTTGAATGCCAGCATCAATCTCCTGCTTGATCTTGACATACTGGCTCTTCAAGTCCACCATCTGAATGTTTTTCATAATACCAAATACTTCTATGTTCTACAAAGTTATTAGAAATAACTCGTCGCGGAAATAATTAAGGGGAAAAAGTGAAAACGAGAGAGATTTGAGAAAGGGCTACAACAACGTGACAAAGAGGAAAACAAATCCATAACAGCTATCTCAGTTTATTTCCCAACTTTTGTATCTCAGATTTCACAAAAGCCTCTATCTCTTTAGCCAACAAAAAGAGTTCTGAGGAAAATATGTCAAGGAGACCATTGACATCTCGCTGAATATTTGTCTCCGAATTTTTGATGGCATCGCCTATTCTTACTGGGTCTTTTTCGTAGTCAAAACCTCCAGAAATAGACTTATGGACAAACTCTTTGAAAGAGGCGAACTTGTCAACTAGCTCTTTCTCTGGCCTATTTTCGTAAAAATGATAATAGAGCCAAATCTCAAAACAGGGGTTGCTCTGAGCCACATTCCATGCGCTATATGCCTTGACCTCGTCATATTTTTGGGGAATGCCATGATTCATCTCAGAACAGAAATTTCGAAGAGGAAGAATCTTTCCCTCACGCTCCCATGTGTCTGTATCGATGACAAACCAAACAGTATCACCATGTTCATATTCAACCGAATAAACTCGTTCCTCCCCAATCAGAACCTGTTTGGCTCTCTCCATTAATTTCAAAGGATCGGTACCATCTTTAGGAGGGATTGTAATAACCTGCAAATTAGAAGACAAGCCCTCAAAAAATGCAAAATATGCAGGCTCCGTACCTGTTCCCTCACAAACAATATAGATTATATGGGCATCCCTCGATGGTTCCCGTTTGTCATAGTCTCTTCTTCTCTGTATCATATTACCAATGCAAATCCCTTAGGTTCGACAAAAAAGGTATGCCGCCATAACGACCATTGAGATAGCCGTTCTCAATATTGGCAGTCTTATGAATATCAAAATCGCTCAAAGGATAAAGCTGCGTAGCCTGCTCCGCATCCTTTTGAGCAAACCAAATCTCATCAGGGCGAAATATGTTTTGGTCCAACAAGCCTGATTCGTGGGTCGTAAATATCAACTGCCCCTTGGCGGTCTCGCTTTCTGATAATTTTCGAACAACCTCCTTTATCACAATGGGATGGATGCTCCGCTCGATCTCATCAACAACATAGACTCTGTTTTTCTGGATAATCACATACAACAGAGGCATATAATCTATCAATCGACGAGTTCCATCAGATTCATCACGCAACGACATTTCCACATCAGCCCCTTCCAAGTTTTTATGGACAGCAAGCAACGTCTTTAGATAAACATTGCCATCCTCATAAATCACATTAACATCGTCAGAATATCGACTCATCATGCTTTGAGGTTCTCCCGGATGCTCTTTCGCCAACTTAACCAATTGCATCAACTCGCCACTCTTCACTTCCTCCTCGGAAATCAACTCCTTCTTTACCAACAGCTTATCTATACCCGTCTTCAATTCAGGCAGTATAGCATTCACCAACTCGGCAAAATTGGAGTCAGTGTCTATCAGATGAGGGACAAAAGCATGTTTAGAATTCGGCAATACCAATTGTAGGTTCTTCACAAACCATTGATACGCATCCACCACAAGCGGAGCCTCGCTTGAATAATACTTACCAATAAAAGAGAGCAGAAGCATGTCTGGACGCACCAATCTTTTCAAAGCATCTTGGAATTGCTTTGTTATGCCTTTCCCCACATACTCCGAATTGATCGAAAAATCTTCTCCTTTACGCAAGAACAGCTTGATATCTTTGGTCTTCTTGCTTAAAAGCAGTTCTTCCATCAATATCTCTTCGGGAGAAAACTCAATATGATAATAGAATATGTTTTTGCCATAGTAGAATTCTATGGCTAATCCCGAAGGTTTCTCTCTATTTTGGGAAGCAAACCGAAACGCCAAACCATCGTAGAAATCAATTTTTCTCAACGTTTCAGCCTTTACCAACGTCTGTAAAAGATTCAAGGCTTGGAGAAGATTGCTCTTGCCCGCACCGTTGGCTCCATAAATCGCACTCATACGAAGGGCTGTCGCATGACCACAAACCACCTTATGGTTTTCGTGGCTATGACTCTTACTCGAAGGGAATGTATTAAACTCCACAGCCTCCTTAAAAGAGGTGATATTTTCTGCAATCAACCTTAAAAGCATACCGATTCCGTTAAAATTTAACGGCAAATATAGCATTTTTAGGAAAAATGACGCAAAAAACGAGGATATTTAAAGCAAAAAATGTCCAATTCACATAACTTAATATAAATCATCAAACTGAGGCGTCACAATATAATTACCTTTCTTATCAAGAATACCCCATTTATCGCCATATTTTTCTTTCTCTCGTACAAAAAATACGTTTTTATACGTAATTATATCATCGAATATAGGGTTGACAAGAAAATCGCCCTTGGTGTCAACAACTCCCCACTTCCCATTCAACTCAACTTTCGCCATGCCATTTTTGTTAAAACCATTTGTAATATCAAACGGCTGTCCTATAATCGTTCCCTTTCTATCGATATAAACACTTTTCCCATCTAAATTGACAGAGGCTATTCCTTGTTCGTCAAAATGACAACCAAAAGAATCAAACTGCGGTTGGATAACCATCTTCCCTTTCTCATTTATATAGCCCCATTTCCCATTTATTTTGACAGCCGTCAATCCGTTAAAATTGTAATACTCTATGGCTTCAAATTGTGGTTGGACGACCCACTCACCCTTTTTGTTTATATAGCCCCACTTGCCATTTGATTTGGCGGCAGCCAAACCGTTTTCGTAAAAAGCTGTAGCATATTCAAACTGCAGATCTATAGCCAAATTGCCTTTTTTGTCCACATATCCATACTTACCGTCTAACGAAACAACCGCCAACCCAATCTTTGGAAAAGGATGATTTTCTTTATCTTGGTATAAATCAAAGCCCACCATATCATACTGGGGCTTAACGATTATTTTTCCTTCTTTGTCAACAACTCCCCACTTGCCATCTTTCGAGACTGCAAACATCCCCGACTCCATCCAACAACCATAGCAGTATGACCTATCATCGAACTGAGGTTCTAGAACCATGTTCCCCGCTCTGTCAACGACTCCCCACTTACCATTTACCTCGACTATAGCGAGACCCGTTTCTGGATGAAAATTAACACAATCAAACTGAGGTTTGACTATCATCTCACCAAATAAATCTATAATACCGACTTTGCCATCTACTTTAACAGTGGCATAACTAGATTCAAAACCAAAGGCACGATCAAATTGAGGAGGAATAGTCACCTTGCCCTTTCTTGCATCAACATATCCATACTTTCCATTGAATTGAACGGGAATCATCGATCCATCGAAACTATCACCTACATCAGAAAACTGCGGAGGAATAATCCACATTCCCTTTTCATCGATAAAACCCCATTTGCCATCAACTCGGACAGGAGCCAATCCATCTTTCGTAAAACCATGCGCAAATTCAAAACGAGGTTGAACAATCCATTCCCCCGTCTCGTCGATAAAACCATATTTTCCATCCTTGTTTACAAGAAATATATCTTTTTTGGCAACATTCTCCCTGCTTCCACATGCGGAAACAGAAAGGAGTAGCACCATCAGCAAGGAATATAACAAATTGTTTTTCATGATAATAATGTTAGTTCGATTGACATTCACCCTCCAATTGCATCTTCATCAACATACAAATATACGAGACTTTGCACATACGAATTTCCCTCCACATTAGATTAATCCAACCAGTAGTCATTCACACTTTCAAATCTTGGAGTGACAATATAGTTCCCTCGTTCATCTACAATTCCCCATTTCTTCCCATACTTTTTTATGTCTTGGACAAAACAGACACCCTCATATACATAAATACGATCAAATCGAGGCTTGATAACGACTTTGCCCTGTTGGTCTATACACCCCAGTTTGCCTTTCCTCCCACATATCGCAAATGGACTGTTACCACGAACCTCACGACCTGAACCATCACTAAGATTGACAATCCGATAATCGAACTTCGGTTTGACAATCCATCTTCCTGATTTATCCACATAGCCATACTTGCCTTTTTTCTTGACTGGGATCCAACCTTCAAAGGGAGATAAAAAATCAAAATCATCAAACTGTGGCTCAAATACCCATTTCCAAGTTGTATCGAGAATGCCCCATTTGCCATTCTTCTCAATAAAGATCAACTCCTCATCAAACCACCTCATACAATCAAACTGTGGCTGGATAATTATTTGCCCCTTTTCATCAACAAGACCCCATTTTCCATCTTTTTCAACGGCCACGAAGCCATTACAAAAGTTTCCCATATAATCATACTGCGGTTGAATAATCATGTTTCCCATGGTATCAACACACCCCCATTGGTCGCCTAACCTGACAGAAGCTAAGCCATTCTTGGAAAAGCACCTTACTTCATCAAATTGCGAAGGAATAACTATTTTTTCCTTAGAGTTGACATACCCCCATTTGCCATTATACTTGACACGGGGGAATGGCTTATCCCAGAATTCATCAATCTCGTCAAACTGTGGTTGGATAACCTGATCTCCCATTTCATTAATAAGGCCCCATTTCCCATCCAACTTAACCCAAGCCAATCCATCATTACGAAAGAAAGAAGCCTTTTCAAACTGAAGAGGAACAACCAATTTTCCCAAGCTATCGACATATCCCAATTTTCCATCCTTCCGGACAAGGATAAATCCATTCTCCATGCCTGTTGACACATCATCATATTGCAACTCAACGATTATTTTCCCAGTTGTGTCAATACAACCCCATTGTCCGTTCAACTCAACTTCTGCCAATCCACATTTGGAAAAGTCGTATGCATCATCAAACTGCAGAGGAATAACCAACTCCCCTCTTTTATCTATCCACCCTATCTTATCATTTAATTCGACTTCTGCCAACCCATATTTATTATAGCTGTCTGTTCTCAAACCAAACTGTGGTTCTACAACCATTTTTCCCGTTGTATCAATAAAGCCATACTTAACAACAAAGCCATACTTATAACAGACTAATGCCAACCCATTTTTCGAAAATTCACTCACACGGGAGAATCCCAATAATTTGATAAGCCAATTTCCCTTTTCATCAATATAACCACATGTATCCTTCCTACGAACCGGTATAAAGAGTTGTTTCCCTTTTGTGCTTCTTAGGTTTTCGTTAAAAACAGAAATAGAGAAACGATCCTTGTCATTCGATTTCAAATTGTTCCCTAACCCATCAAATTGAGGGTCTGCCATATAATTTCCCTTTTCATCAATGATTCCCCATTTACTTTCATATCTTACAAACATAATATTCTTATAGGATCGTATATTATCGTATTGAGGAGCAACAACCAGATTTCCGACCTTATCGATACAACCCCATTTGCCATTTAATTCGACTTTTGCCAACCCATCTTGGAAAAATCTGGCAAAATCAAATTGGGGTTCAATGACCATTTCCCCCGTCGTATCGATAAAGCCCCACTTGCCGTCCTCCTCAACAGGCGCCAAATCCGCTTCGAAAGACCAGGCATCGTCAAATTGGGGGTTAACAACCATCTCCCCTTTCCTATTGATAAATCCCCACTCCTCATTTACCTCAACAGCCGCCAAACCATTCTCCTCAAAAAAAGAGGCCTCGTCGAATTGTGGTTTAATGACAAACTTTCCTTTCCTATCGACATATCCCCACTTCTCGTTTACCATAACAGCCGCCAAACCATAAGAATAAACCTTGTCAAATTGGGGTTCAATGACCATTTCCCCCGTCGTATCGATAAAGCCCCACTTCTCGTTTACCATAACAGCCGCCAAACCATTCTCCTCAAAAGAATAAGCCTCGTCGAATTGTGGTTTAATGACAAACTTTCCTTTCCTATTGACATATCCCCACTTCTCGTTTACCTTAACAGCCGCCAAACCATTCTTTTCAAAGGAATGCACATCGTCAAAGCGGGGACGAATGACCACTCTACCTGTCGTATCAATATACCCCCATTTGCCATTCAACTTGACAGCCGCCAGACCTTCAGAAAACGAAAAGCAATTGTCAAACTGTGGCTGGATGACGACTTTTCCCAAAGAGTCTATATAACCCCACTTACCGTCTACTTCAACATCCGACAGACCATCTTCAGAGAACCACCACACAAAGTCAAACTGAGGCGGAATCTGCCATTGCCCCTTTCCATCGATAAAACCACATTTGCCATCCTTGTTTGCAGGGATTAAAAAACGCTCCTCTTTGGAGACGCGACGCTCACCCCCATGGCCCCAAGCGATGGAAAACGAAAAGAACAATATGGATATTAGAAATTTGATTTTCATATACTTACTCTTGTCATAGCAAAATGCATGGATACTTGCCGTCAAAAAAGGAATCTCATATCTTTCATGCAATTCATATCTCGTCCAAATATACGAAATCCTTTTGAAAAGCTCTGTTTAGAGAGGCTTATTCAATCTTTCTTTTTCTTCTTATAGTCAAAATTCCCTTAACATCTTCCAATTTTGCCCTTTTAGGGCATTATTTACGTGTGACATTCATTCCCAGGCGTTGCCGTAGCTCAAGGGACGGTCAAGCGCCCCAATGGGCAAAAGTTTTCAATAAAACGCGTATTGATTCGGGATTGTTTTGCACCCTTCTGAATAAAAAAAGAATACAATATAATTATGCCTTATTCTTCGGTAAAAAGGAGAAAAAAAGAGACAGACCTTCTTTATTCAGTCTGTCTCCCTCCCTTACTATTTCCGACTCTCTATTATGGCAACTCCGTCAATGTTTGGTTGGTCGTTGCATCGTAGACATTGCCGACTTTGTTGTTGGCGAACTTGATGCTCTCGCTCGTGAGGCCATCCATCTTGGCCGTCTCTGGGTTGAGACGGATCTTTATTCCGTAATGGCCACTATTGAAGAACTGTGCGCCTTTCAAATCGAGTTTCACCTCATCGGCCAAAGATAAGCAAGCTCCATTCTCCTCGCTTCCTCCGCCATTGACTAGGCAATAGTGCAGATAGTTTCCGCCAAATGCATTCCTATTGCTTTGGAAGTCAATTCCTTTCCAATAGCCAGGCACACCATCCAACATTCCCCGAATGGAGACGAGTGAGGAATAGATTCCATTGACTTGAAGCGTTCCAGCCTCCGTGACAAGCAGTTTGGCGTCTTGCTTAAAGGACATATTCACGCCTGCCTCCATGACAAGGATTCCATCCTCGCCTACGGTCAAATCGCCCTCCATCAGATAGGAGATGCCTTGATTGGAGAAAGTGATGGCTTCTGCCTCTATCAAACTGTCAGAGACAAGGATGCAGTTCTTATTATTCGGGTATTGATTGCCAACGCCCAAATGGTTCACTTGCTTCAAAGAGATATGCATGGCATAACTATCAAAATTGCTGATCCTGTTGGATACGAATGCCTTAAACGGATTTCCTTCTGCCTCGAAAGAGGAGATTCCCATACCCAATCCGCCTGCCAACGTGCAATATTGGATGGAGACACTCGCATTACCAGTCAAACGCAAAACGGCACCCTCCTTGTCGCAACCGCCATTGTTTATGCGGACGTAGAGCATCTCATTCTCCATACGTCCTGAACGGTACTCGACATAGCCCCAACTTCCTTTATTGGAATTGTCGTTCGGACCTTGCAAAATAACCGGAGAGGCATCTTTACCCGACATCCGCATGGCTGCACCGTCCTCCACAATGATGCAGGCCTTTTCACCCGCAAATTCGATGGTTACGCCCGATTCTATCGACAAAAGAGCGGAGTTGTCAATGATCAACGCACTATCAATCACATAGTCGATTTTCAACCCCTTGTCTTTCAATATCAAATCCTCCTTGATGACGCCGGAAAGATGTTGGGCGGTAACTCCTTCGTTCTTCACACGGAAAATAGCCGTGTAATTGCCCACGTTCTTCACATCCACCATCCGGGGATTATCGGGACAACCATCGTCCCACTGGTAAAACTCATATCCGGGTGCGGGAGTCGCGGTAAGTTTCACGATGTCGCCCTCACGATATTTTCCACCGCCGCCGACATGGCCCATCAGCGTATCGTTCGCTACGGCTGTAATCGGGAAATACTTATCCCCATTATCCTCATGACAACTCGAAAAAAAGGGAAGGCAACCCAAAGCAGCAGCAACCCCTATTATAGTAAATCCATGCTTCATACCTCATCTACTTTTATTCAACAACCAATCATTTTCTTCACATAAGTGAATCCCAACCGAGCCGGAAACAGCCCATCAGCAGGACTCCTCTATACAAATATAAAATAAAATTGGAAAATAACAACGAGAAAAGAGACACCTTTCAATAGCATGGGTAAATTTCTTCACATTCCTCAATTTTATGGGGGAGTTCCCTTATCCGCCAAACTTTACAACCCTAAGAAAGTTTTTTCCCTGACCTTCCTTCTAGGCACACAAGAGTATACCCAAAATTTCAAATCATTTCACTTGTAAAGCGAGGTCGATTCCTTAGTAGGTTTCCAACGTTATGTTTTACTGCAAATTTACCGATTTAATCGACTAATCTTTAATATTCTATATCGACCAAAAAGAGACCTTCCGCTGGGGCTGAGGTTCCCGCTTTACAACGGTCTTTCGATTCGATAACCTGACGAAACTGGTCAATCGTCATCTTTCCTCGCCCTACCTCAAACAAAGTACCGACAACCGCACGCACCATATTCCGCAAGAATCGATCGGCCTGAATGGTAAACACCCAGAAATCACCCTCCTTCTGCCACTCCGCACGCATTATTTTACAATTGTTAGTCTTGGTGTCGGTGTGGACTTTACTGAAACTTGTAAAGTCGATATAGTCAAACAGCACCTTGGCGGCCTCGTTCATCAGGTCATAGTTCAACCCTTTTCCTAAAATACGGGCTGAAAAATCCGATGAAAAGACATTTTTTCGCTCCGTAACATAGTATTTGTAGGTACGCGACTTGGCGTCGAATCGTGCGTGCGCATTTGAAGCGACGGGGCAAATCTTATCGACGGCAATGTCGGCCGGCAAGATGCTGTTCAGTTTCTGCACCATCCGGTCGGGATCCTCCATTGGGACCGACAAATCGAAATGCGCTACCATACACGAGGCATGCACCCCGGTATCCGTTCTACCCGCCCCCGTCATATCAACCTTTTCCCTTACAATTTTGGACAAAGCGTCCTGCAACACCTCCTGCACAGTGATGTTGTTGGGCTGGATCTGCCAACCATGATAATGAGTTCCTCGATAGGAAAAATAGATGAAGTAACGCAATTACAATTATGAATTAAGAATTGTGAATTTCTCGATGATTAGAGGAATTTCTCCAAGGCTTTGGCGAATTGGTCCGGACAAGAGGTGCCCCTGCCCCCACAATCTATGCCTTTTAATCGAGCAATCGCGTCCTCCACCTTCATTCCGGCCACCAACGCCGTGACGCCTTGCGTATTGCCTGGGCAACCACCGATGATTTGGGCCGATTTGATAATGCCCTCATCCACCGTCACAATAATCATTTTGGAGCAAGTGCCCACACATGGATATGTCTTTGTAACTTCCATAAAATTCTAACTTTTAGATGGGTCCACATCGACCCACAATTATACTACTTTAAAACGGTGAATTTATAGAATCACCCTTAATCTCACTGACGCCAAAATTACGAAAGTTTCCCATACAAATCAAATATAGCCTCTCTTGAAAAAAAGTATAGTTGCCACGAAACACAATACGATTGTTATGAAAAACAAGATTTTAGCACTAATCTTCTGCTTACCAAGATAGAGGAATTTGTTCCCTTCAACGAACAACTAAGTTTTTGATTTGGTGATGATTAATACTATCTTCCCCGTAACTTGATAAATCGCTTGGCGAAGTAGGAAAACTGCTCCGCCAACTCTCTCGTATCGAATTCTGTTAGTGGCAAAT
The DNA here is from genome assembly GCA_017553575.1 of Paludibacteraceae bacterium. GTDB lineage: Bacteria > Bacteroidota > Bacteroidia > Bacteroidales > Paludibacteraceae > RGIG10190. Next base: position 15,042 of record JAFZKQ010000007.1, on the reverse strand, counting down.
CTTCTCGTTGGGTATGGACGCTGGCGAATTCATGCCCCTTGTTCCCGTACGATAGATGTAAATACTGGAAGTCGTCCCAATCATAGGATTCATCGCCCACCATAAAACCTGTCGAGTTTAATGAGAAACTCACCTTGCTCATCGAACGGCTGTATGTCAACACGCAGATAACAAGTATAAGTATGGGAGCCAAGAAAATAATGCACCCAACCTCCTTTTCGTCATATCCGTTGACAATTAAAGAGACGATATTCATGCCTATATGGAATACCAGCAAAACGATCAAAAAGGCATAGAAAAGCAAGGTGGTTCGTTTGTTTGATTTCACTTGGTATGCCTCCGAATCAGAAACGGGATTGGCATTTTCAAACAACGCATCCACAAAGGTACTATCCTCCGTAAAATCGAACGGAATGTTGTTTTTATGGGAAATTTTCGTCAAGACTCCTTTAAGGGCAAGCCACTCCTCTTTCCAAAGACTCAAATCTATGGGGCGCACAATATTGTCGTTTCCGAGGACAAACAACCAATGATTTTCTTTCTCTTTCAACATTATCAACTCCTTGACTTTTAGTAAATTGATTTTATAAGAGTATCGTTTCCGATGGAGTTTTATTTGGAATTCGTCAATCTCAAGAATACTCTCATTTAACCATAAGATGACTAAGGAATAGATGGTGACTAAGATTCCTGCCGTGAATGTTAATGCACATATGAGGTTGTAGAAATAGAAACGAATAGGCGTTTTTTCTTTTATAACCAATAGTTCTTTTATTATAGATTTCATGTTTCTCGAATCTATACTATCGACAGAACTCCACAAGAAAAAAGGTATCAATAAAACTATGATTGTGAGTAGGACTCTGACGGTCATACTTTCTCTTAAACATATCTTCGCCATAATGCTTTGTTTTTAATTTAAAACTGATTTACCGTGTAACTTAACAAGCCAATTCACGACTGAACTAAAACGCTTAAATCTTCTTCTCCTGCAATTCCACAAAACGTTTCGAGAAATAGGAAAACTGCTCCGCCAACTCATTCAGTTCATACGAAGGGAGATCCACTTCCTCGTTGCCTATGAAAATTTTGCAGGATTGGAGTTTTCGTCCTCTGAATGTATCAACATACCACCATTGAATGGAACTAAAATTCTCCCATCGATAGGGATGCTCCTCCACCGTAATGCCCGCTGCCCTCAATGAAAAACTCTCTTTCGTCCTCAAATCTTTCGCATAAGCGAACAGAATCGCCAGAGCTAACAAACACAGAGACAACAAGGTTACAAAAGCAGTTAGACCTCCTACGGCAAATTGTAGAATGAAGGAGAGCAATAATACTATAGCAGAAAAACCTCCAATCAAACTATAAAAGAGGGACTTTTGTGTTACTTTATACTCCTCCCAATTGGGCGCAGCATCAGAACATAGAAATAGGGCATCCACCTCTTCATAGTCTCTTGTAAAAACAAATGGAATTTTATTTTTGGAGGCAAATTCCTCCAACTTCTCTTTGACCGATGTCCAATCATATTTCCATGATGAAAAATCTATGGGTCTGACCACCTTGTTATCTTGAAGCAGGAAGAGCCAAGCACCTTTCTTTCCACGTTTAAACATCATCAAACGCTTGATTTTATGTAAATTAAGCTCAATTGTATAGTTTCTTCGGTGGAGCAGGATATGCGAATCATCCATCTCAAGAGAGGTCCTATTTTTCCATGCTTCCAATAGGAGAACAGGAATAGTTAGAGCACCCACCAAAAATGAAAAAGAAAGGCACCAAAATTCTTCTTTTGAGGAAAAGGCCATAAAGGAGAGAAACCCAAAGCTCACAGATATAATCAATAAAAATAGGGTATAAAAAATATAATCCTTTAGGCTCTCCCTTAAACACAATTTTGTCATAACTCACTGAAATTTCAAATTATACATATTCTCGAAAAACCACAAAATGCTTCAAAAATGGGACATGTTGAATGTTGCCCGCCACATCTTAAAAACAAGGTAAGCCCCTATTCTTATATTTGTTCCTGAGGAGTTTTCTTTTTGACATAAGCGGATAAAAATATAATAATACCAAATTTACGAAAGAATCCAATACAAACAGCTTCTATACGCCATCAAGTCTCAACTAATGCTAATTTTCAATGCCTTCACAAACATAAAAGCCGAGCAAACCTTTCCTACAAACCAAATTAACGCTATCGCCTACCGCCAAACCATTGTCACCATGAATTAATACCTGATAATCATCCACATAGGACACAACCCCAGCTTGCCGCACTTCCGTAACAACCCCTTTTTTGATGACGGACTCACCTTGAAGAAAAGAAGTGTTCAGATAAAGCAATGCCAACAAAAACAATGTGCCTGACGAAAAGGTATGTAAAATAAAATGCCCTACAAACAAGAAAATATTGAATCTGTCATCCAAATGTTTCCTTGCACAATTTACCAATAACGCTGTACTCGAACCCTTTTCAGGAAGAGGCGCAGATTTCTCAATCGTATTTAAAAACCTATAGCACAATGGAGTAAGGACTAATGCCACAAGAATCGGTATAGAGATAAGAACTGAATTTGGGATTAATGTACGAGTACAGAAAGAGATAATTTCCACAATCGCAAGTAAACCGATTATAAAAAAAGCAGACACAAGAGTATCTAACAATTTATAGTTCGACTTGCCACCATTAAGATCACACAATTTTGTCATAACTCACTGAAATTTCAAATTATACATATTCTCAATGAATGTTACCCGCCATATCTTAAAAACAAGGTGAGCCCTATTCTTATATTTGTTCCTGAGGAGTTTTCTTTTTGACATAAGCGGATAAAAATATAATAATACCAAATTTACGAAAGAATCCTACTTATAAGAGAACACCACAAAGGCACAAAACCAAATATTATTTCGATTAATTCATTTCAATAATCAGCGTCACCTGTTTCAAAAGCCTCATGATAATACAATAACTCATCTGATCTCATTTCAGGAAGTTCCCTGCCATATTTTTGCAATGCATATTTTCTCAACTTTCCCCAATAATCTTTTTGCTTCTGTATACATTTAGTATTGTCAAGTTGAAAAGCATCAGCCACTTGAACCAGACAGCCTTCGTGAAGGTCATAAATTATTCTACTGAAGAAACGATTCTCATAATCATAATCCGCATACTGCATGGCGTATAGAAACCAATATTTATAAGAGAAACGGCCATTGTACGTTTTTATGACCCCTTCCTTTCCACAATCCTCTATCAGAGCGGAAATCGATAATTTTGTATTGATTTTTCCCAACTGCTTCGCCAATTCACTTTTATTCGAATAATCATTTGTTGATTTGTAGTTACTAATTATAACCTTCAAAGCATCCTCATCACCCAAATAAGCACGTCCGTACATATCAGACTTCTCCATTACCATCTCCTTTTCTTTATCCGTCAAATCCAAATAGCAAGCTAAGGGGATTATCTTTTCCAATGATATTTGATTTCTTATTGTTCTTGCCTTTTTTCTTATCACTTTAGGATTCCCTTTTTTAGCCAATTTTCGGGCACATAAATTAACAATAATCTTAGAGTTTCTTTCTTGCAAAAACATCACCAAAAATCATAAAAATTCTCATCCGTGATATATATGCCATAACGATCTGATTTATCACACAAGAAACTGCAAATAGCAGAATCATCAGTAGAATCAGGCAACGCCATACCGACACTATCTGCAAAAGCATATACTTCTTCCTTATTATAAATCAAACGTTCACCATCTCTTGCAAATGAGAACTTAGGGCAGAATATAAGTACGATTATTAATACAAATACTTTTTTAATCATATCTCACTCCAATTAAATAACATTCATCTATTAACAACATCCCATTGCTTATCAAAACTAGGATAAAACCTCCTCTTTAATTTCCGATTTCCGATAAGAGACAATACCCACAATCGCAAGTAAACCGATTATAAAAAAAGCAGACACAAGAATATCTAACAATTTATAGTTCGATTTGCCACCATTAAGATCCTTTAGGCTCTCCCTTAAACACAATCTTGTCATAACTCACTGAAATTTAATATCATACATATTCTCAATGAATGTTACCCGCCATATCTTAAAAACAAGGTGAGCCCTATTCTTAATAGAACCCACCTCGAAAAGACGTTTATCCTTATTTTTGATTCTTTTTCCTCTTTCTGTAGAAGAAAAGAAGGAGACCTCCGATGAGGAGAATCGGCCAAATATAGAAAAGTCCGATGATAATCAACTGGATAAGTTCCCAGCCACTGCTTACGGCTTCCCAAAGTTTCGACCAGAAGGAGGGTTCTTCCTTCTCATAGTTGTTTTTTGCTTGATGATCCGAAACCACCAACGTAATTGCCAACTCGCCATAGCTCACCTTCTTGTCAATATTCATCTTGGCTTGTGCATTCCTGTCGATATCCTCTTGAATACGGTCTATTTTCGACTGAATTTCAATGATTTCCGAAATCTTATTGGCTCTTTTCAACAAGACGCGATATTGCTCAAGGGCAGCCTCCTTGCTCTTGATGGCCGACTCAAGATCGGAATAGGCTTCCGTCATGTCTTGAACCGTGATTCGCTTATCGATCAACTTTCCGCCAATGGTGTACAACTCCTCCACAAAGCGGTCGAAAGAAGCGGACGGAATCTTGGCGACTGAATTGTAGTTCCACGCACTCTGTACATCCGAAGATTTGTAGCCGTTGTATTTGACGATGAGCTTGTTCAAATTGTTGGCGATAGAATCCACATTTGCCTCTAAAACCTCTATTTGGACACTGCCATTCTTTATCAGTTTCCGGTTGGACAGCGCGGAAGGGACGTCCTTTGGGGAGGCAGGCCCATCCATCAATTCCTCTTCAACTGTTTCATTTTCACTTGCATCCGCACAGACTTCTGCTTCTTTTGCATAATGGTTGTTGTTCCCGCACGCCATCAATGTTGAGAGTGCGAAGATGAATAAAATAAGATTGGTTTTCATATATCCCATAAATTCGTAATTTAAATTCGTACTTCAAAATCCTTAATTTTCCATTAAATAAAACTTCCTAATTTCGTCCATCCTATTTTTGGCCATTTCCCTGCCGATGGCATAGACCCGCAACATTTTCGCCTCATCCATCTCCACCCTTCCGATGGGCAATTCATCCTCCGGATAGATTAACAAGGTGTTGCCCAGCTTCTCTTGTTCGGAGATGTAATCCAACTGTTGGTTATACATGATGTGTCGGACTGCCATCGCATTGGCCACTTTAGGCGTCTTCCTTAGCAATACGTGAAGGATGGGCATGATTTTGGGTTGTGTCTTCTTAAAACCCTTGGGTTGCGTCAAGATGACAATGTTTCGGTCGTATCCCTGACTCTGGAAATACTGCAAAGGGATAGAGTCCGTCATTCCTCCGTCCAACAAGCGTAAGCCACTGATATTGACAGGTTTCGTAATGACGGGCAAAGAGGCCGAAGCCCTCACCCACTCGATTTCCTCGTACTCGAACTTGTCAATTCGTCGGTAAACGGGTTTGCCCGTATCTACATCCGTACAGACGATATGGAAATCCATGGGATTGGTGGCAAACGTCTCCGTATCAAACACATCCAACTCCTTAGGCATGTAATGGTACCCAAATTCGGCATTGACATAATCTCCCGTTTTCAAGAAGGAACGGAAACCCATGTAACGGGGGTCATCCTTGAATCGCAGATTGTAGCGCAACACACGTCCCGGCTGTTTTGATTTGTAGTTGCACCCAAACGTAGCACCAGCAGAAACTCCAATCAGGCCATCCGGTTGGATGCCGTTTTCCATCATTTCATCTAAAATGCCGGCCGTGAAAAGACCACGCATTCCTCCTCCTTCTAAAACCAAGCCCTTTTTCATGCCTCCAAATAGTATCATTTAATTATGCAAATATAAAAATTCCACCCAAAGAAACAAAAGAAATCCAATGGTTTACGCCACGCATTCTGCTTATGTTGCCCGAAGGGAAAAAGGCCCCGAAATCTCTTGGATCAGCGCGAGCGGTAGGTCCGGAAACAAAAAAGGCGGAAGTTTGTCACCTCCGCCCTCACTATCTTCTCAAAAAAGATTAATATTGCTCGTTTTCGTTCGGGAAATCACCCGATTTCACGTCCGTGATGTAGGATTGCACCGCATTGGTGATGACCTCGTGCAAATCAGCGTATCGACGGAGGAATTTAGGCGAAAATCCCTTGTTGATGCCCAACATATCGTGCATGACCAGCACTTGGCCGTCCGTTCCATTTCCGGCACCGATACCGATGGTCGGGATGGTCAACGACTTAGAGACTTCCGTAGCCAATTTAGCTGGGATTTTTTCCAAAACGACAGCATAACAGCCCGCCTGCTCCAAGAGTTTGGCGTCGTTGATCAGTTTCGCTGCCTCTGCATCGTCCTTGGCCCGAAGTGCGTAAGAGCCGTATTTGTTGATGGATTGAGGCATTAAGCCCAAGTGCCCCATGACAGGAACGCCGGCATCAATAATTCGTTTGATCGTTCCGACATACTCCTCGCCGCCCTCAATCTTAACCGAGTCTGCTCCCGACTCCTTCAAAATACGGATGGCAGAACGTACACCTTCAGCCTCGTCACATTGATAGCTACCGAATGGCATGTCAACGACAACATGGGCACGCTTCACACCCCGCACCACGCATTGAGCATGATATATTAGCTGGTCAAGCGTCACAGGTATCGTAGAGGAGAAACCCGACATGACATTACCTGCCGAATCGCCGACGAGGATCACGTCCATTCCTGCTTGGTCAATGATAGATGCCATGGAGAAATCGTATGCCGTAAGCATGGATATTTTCTCACCGTTGGCCTTCATGTCTGCCAATGATTTGGCTGACACTTTCTTAATGCTTTCATTATGTACTGACATCTCTCTCGTTTTTTGTAGGAAGAAATTCTTCCTGGGTTGTTGATTATGGGTTCAAACCCGCTAATAGAAAAGAAAGCATTCCTTACCCCCTGAAAAGTATGAATGCTTCTACAAATTTCTATTCAAAGGTAGCCATTTTTTAAGAGTTTCACAACCTGCGGTGGCTAAAAAAACTTAACGCAAGGAAAAAGCGTCCGCATCCTTGTAGGCTGGGAATTTCGCACGGAAGCGATCCAATCCCTCTTTGTCGATCTCTATGGTCTTTAGGGCTTCCTGATTGGGTTCGAAATCCAGCAACCGCTTACCCTTGTAGTCGTAGAGCGCGGAATGTCCTTCATGGGCGAATCCCATGCCGTCCTCCCCGACCCGATTGCACCCACACACATACGCTTCGTTCTCCACGGCTCTTGCGGGCAAGAGAATGTCCCAAGAGGAGATGCGTGCGGTAGGCCAGTTGGCCACATAGATGAGCAGGTCGTACTCGTTCTCCTTGTTCCTCGACCAAACAGGGAAGCGCAAGTCGTAGCAGACCAAGAGACGGATGTTCCACCCCTTGTAGTTTATGACCTCATTGCTATTCCCTGCAGCGTAGGATTCGGCCTCTTTACCGATGGAGAAGAGATGTTTCTTGTCCCGAAAAGATACCGTGCCGTCAGGAGACACAAAAAATCCCCTATTGTAGAATCTACCCTGCTCTTCGATGGCTAGGCTTCCACAAATAGCCATATCATATTCTTTCGATATTTGCTTGATTTTCTGCAATGTATCACCCTTATCAGCAGACTCCGCAATCCCTTCCGGATCCATGCAGAAACCGGTGTTGAACATTTCGGGAAGGATGAGCAAATCCACCGCGTTTTTCTCTTCGCCCGCCAATTTCTCCTCCAATTTTTGAAGGTTGGCCAAAGGATTTCTCCAAGCGATGTCGTATTGGAATAATGCAACTTTCATATTTTTGATTTTATATGTACCTGTGGAATTGTCTAGGCTCTTCATTCAAGAATCAATTCTTGAACACGAAGAATAGACCGAATCACCCCACAACATTATATTTTCGGAGGAATTCTGCTACAATCGACTTCAAATCCTCGTCAATCGTACGATAGACCGCCTGCCATAGATCGGAAGGGACGCCCCATCGGGCACCAGCCATCGCTCCGGCCACAGCTCCGTTCGTGTCCGTGTCGCCACCCCGCAAAACGGTGTTTCGCAAGGTCTCCTCGTAGGAGTTTCCACGGACCACCTCCTGTATACACAAAGGAACCGTATTTTGGCATAGCGCATTAAACAAAGTAAAATCTTTCTCGAAGCTTTCCCAATCCGGGTAATATTCTGACATGAGCCTCTTGAATCCCTCCATGTCATTTTTGTAATGACGAAGGAACCACACGGCATGAGCAGTGGCCTTTGCCCCTTTCACGCCCTCCGGATGATTATGCGTACATACGGCCGATTTTTCAGCCTCAACCAATACGGTCTCCTCCTTTTCGAAGGCCCAACCGACAGGGCTGACACGCATGGCCGAGCCATTGCCACATGAATTGTAGGGCTTTGGATCTCTCGAATGCAACCAATACAAGAATCCGCTACCATAGGCACCCATAGGATGGAGATGTCTCAAGCAAACATCGTGCAACGCCTCCTCATAAGATACGCCACGAAGGATGGCATCTGCCACGGCTATCGTACAAATGGAATCGTCCGTAATCTCTTTTCCTGTTTCAATCAAAGGGAAATTAGCATCGCTCGTATTGTTGAATTCATAGATGGATCCAATATAATCTCCGGTCAAAGCTCCGATCATACTCTTTCGTTTTAAGGTTTACCAATAAATCAAAAAAGGGCAGAATGAACCATTCTGCCCCCTCTATGAGATTAAAAATTATTTGTCACCGCGGATTGCTGCGATACCTGGAAGAACCTTACCTTCCATGTACTCCAACATAGCACCACCACCAGTTGAAACGTAGCTAACCTTGTCAGCCAAGTTGTTCTTGTTGATAGCAGCTACAGAGTCACCACCACCGATCAAAGAGTAAGCACCCTTAGCAGTTGCAGCAGCTACAGCCTTAGCGATAGCAGTTGTACCAGCAGCGAACTTGTCGAACTCGAACACACCCATAGGTCCGTTCCAGATCAAAGTCTTAGAGTTCTCGATAACCTTTTGGAAGTTAGCGATAGACTTAGAAGCGATATCAAGACCCATCCAACCATCAGGAGTTTGATCGATAGCTGATTCCTTCGTGTTAGCGTCCTTGTCGAACTTGTCAGCGTTCAAAGCGTCAACTGGGAGGAGAAGGTTAACACCCTTAGCCTTAGCCTTAGCGATGATGTCAAGAGCAAGGTCAAGCTTGTCGTTCTCACAAAGTGAGTTACCGATGTTACCACCTTGAGCCTTAACGAATGTGTAAGCCATACCACCACCGATGATAAGGTTCTCTACACGGTCAAGAAGGTTCGTGATGATGTTGATCTTATCAGATACCTTTGAACCACCCATGATAGCTGTGAAGCCTTCCTTCTTAGCAGCAAGAACACCGTCCATTGCCTTAAGCTCCTTGTTGATCAAGAAACCGAACATCTTCTTGTCATCAGAGAACTCGTCAGCGATAACAGCTGTTGAAGCGTGCTTTCTGTGAGCTGTACCGAATGCGTCGTTAACATAAACCTCAGCGTAAGAAGCCAAAGTCTTAGCGAACTTCTTTTGAGAATCCTTCATTGCCTTCTTAGCCTCGTCGTACTTAGGATCTTCCTTCTCGATGCCACGTGGCTTACCCTCTTCCTCAGCGTAGTAACGGAGGTTTTGAAGCAAAAGGATCTCACCCATCTTCAAATCCTTAGCAGCCTGAGCAGCGTTAGCAGCGTCGTCAGCAAACTTGATAGATGCTACACCGAACTCCTTTGTATACTTCTCAATAGCTGAGATGATTTGCTTTAGAGAGAACTTAGGATCACCCTCTTGTGGGTTAACATTTTTTGGCTTACCCATGTGAGACATCAAGATAGCTGCACCACCGTCAGTGATGATTTTCTTGATTGTAGGTAGAGCACCACGAATACGTGTGTCGTCACTTACTGCACCTGTCTCTTTGTTCAATGGAACGTTGAAGTCCACGCGAACGATTGCCTTCTTACCAGCAAAGTTAAAATTGTCAATTAATTGCATAGTACTATTATAATTAAAAAATCTATTAATTCTCCCTAACGGTGATCATTCGTCACCCATAGATTCTGCAAAGTTAACTTTTTTCTGTTATGACACACGCTTTTTCTTCTATTTATTTCTTGACGAATCGGGTGTGCTTCATCTCTCCTTCCCTATTTGTTAGGCGGAAAAGATAGGATCCGGAAGGAAGAAGGGACAAATCGACCACACCTCTCTCCACATTGTCCGAAAGGAGAAGCCTACCCGACCAGTCGAACACTTCGCAACGACCCTCCTCTGGACAATAGAATTTGTCCTCAACAGGATTAGGATAGCAAGCAAGGGTGTTCGCCCCTATCTCGTCAACACCCAAAGAGACAGAGCCGTAGAAGAAACGTTCCATCTCAGTGATGAAACCGATGTCGTTCACCTGCTCCACCAATATCATCGAATGGCTGATGACGTCTGACTCATAGTAGACGACTTCATTCTCTTCCGAGCAATTATATTCCGTCTTAGTCAATCGCACACCGTCTTCTTTCGTATCAGGCACATCCGTAGTCACCCCTTCGCCACAGCCCTTCTGGGAGGTTATCGTCTGGATGGTCTCCAAAACAGGACCGTTGAAGAGTCCGCCAGCATATTTGACGGTAGAGTCTGCCTTACTATGGAAAATCAAGGCTGGAACCTTTAGCGCCTTTTGGGTTGTATCGACACCGCCGCCCACAAATCCGCACAAAATGCAGATCTTTTGAGCTCGACACTCATCACTGTAGGCATATTTATAGGTCATCGCACCACCCATGGAGGCTCCCGCCATATATACGGTATCATTGGCACGATACGTCTCGCTCTTCTGCAACGTCTCTATGATAGAGTTGAAGAATTTCACATCGTCCACGCTCTCGTTCAACTCTCCGTAGCCCCTCTCCATAACATTAGGAATCAAAAGAGGCAGCATGCTTGCCATAGGGCCTGCCATCTGCTTGATGGTCTCGACGGAGACTCTAGCTCCGGCGCCCCATGAATTCTTGAAATCCAAATCGTCCGAAAAAGAGCTCTTTAAGGTATTGACAGCCAATTGGATTTCTTCATTCTGCTCGGGCAACGCTTGCGGAAAGACCAACAAGGCGTTGTGCGTATCACTGACAACTTGTGCGTTGCAGACTCTCGCATAGTGCTCTGCCGCACCGCCCAAACCATGGAGAAAAATCAAGATGGAGCGAGTGGCCGGATTGTCGGTTTTTGTCGGGGTATAGACGATGTAGCTTCGTTCGATGCCATCCACCTCTATCGTTTCGGTCTTGGAGTCCGCATAGGAGTGTTGTGCGGCCAACAACATAAATAAGGGGATAAAAAGTTTTTTCATCAATAATACATTTGTTTTTGGTTCTTAAAATGGGAAGATGCCTCAACTTCACTGGAGCTTTTGACGTATAAGTGATTTTGAACGCTCCCCGTTAATACTATAATATTTGCCACAAATATACATCTTTCCTCGGACAAACAAATGTTTCCGATACGATTATTTTCCGCCAAGCCCATCCCCGAAGGCAAGACATTTTGTCAGACAACATGACAAAAAAGAAGCCAGTTTTCTGAGCTTTGACTAAAAAATGGCAGAAAGAATCCCGAGAAATAGGCTTCTACCCCTTTGGCACAAACTTTGGAATTTAAGAAAGCGAGTGCTTCTTTAAGCACCGACTAAATTTTGAATATTAACTAAAAAAGATAAAGTCATGGGAAAGATTATTGGAATTGATTTGGGCACTACCAACTCCTGCGTTGCAGTTATGGAGGGTAACGAGCCAATAGTTATCACAAATAGTGAGGGTAAGCGTACAACTCCGTCTATCGTCGGTTTCATCGACGGTGGCGAGCGTAAAATCGGAGACCCTGCCAAGAGACAGGCCATCACGAATCCGATGAAGACCGTCTTCTCTATCAAGCGTTTCATGGGTGAGACTTACGACCGTGTCGGAAAAGAGATCGAGCGTGTGCCTTACAAGGTGGTTCGCGGCGACAACAACACTCCACGTGTGGACATCGACGGACGTTTGTATACGCCACAAGAGATCTCAGCCATGGTGCTTCAAAAGATGAAGAAGACCGCTGAGGACTATTTGGGCCAAGAGGTGACAGAGGCTGTCATCACAGTTCCTGCCTACTTCAACGACGCACAAAGACAAGCTACGAAGGAGGCTGGTGAAATCGCAGGTTTGAACGTTAAGCGTATCGTCAACGAGCCTACAGCCGCTGCTTTGGCTTACGGTTTGGACAAGAAGAACTCAGACATGAAGATCGTTGTGTTCGACTGCGGTGGTGGTACACACGATGTATCTGTATTGGAGTTGGGCGACGGTGTGTTTGAGGTAAAGTCAACTGCAGGTGATACTCACCTTGGTGGTGACGACTTCGACCATCGTATCATCGAATGGTTGATCCAAGAGTTCAAGAACGAGAATGGCGGTGCAGATTTGAGCAAAGACCCAATGGCATTGCAACGTTTGAAGGAGGCTGCAGAGAAGGCTAAGATCGAGCTTTCCAACACCACTTCTTCCGAGATCAACTTGCCTTACATCATGCCAATCGACGGTGCTCCAAAGCACTTGGTAAGAACTTTGACTCGTGCAAAATTCGAGCAATTGGTTGATGATTTGATTCAACGTACGATCGAGCCATGTAAGACAGCTCTTCAAAATGCTGGTTTGACTGCCAACGATATCAACGAGGTGATCCTTGTCGGTGGTTCTACTCGTATCCCTGCTATCCAAGCAGCTGTAGAGAAGTTCTTCGGAAAGGCTCCTTCTAAGGGTGTGAACCCAGACGAGGTGGTTGCTATCGGTGCAGCTATCCAAGGTGGTGTCTTGACAGGTGAGGTTAAGGATGTCCTCTTGTTGGATGTCACTCCGCTTTCATTGGGTATCGAGACAATGGGTCAAGTGATGACGAAGTTGATCGACGCAAACACGACGATCCCTACCAAGAAGTCAGAGGTCTTCACGACAGCAGTAGACAACCAACCATCTGTAGAGATCCACGTATTGCAAGGTGAGCGTCCAATGGCTAAGGACAACAAGAGTATCGGTCGTTTCCACTTGGACGGCATCCCAGCTTCTCCACGTGGTGTTCCTCAAATCGAGGTTACGTTCGATATTGACGCCAACGGTATCCTCAACGTATCGGCAAAAGACCGTTCGACAGGCAAGACACAAAGCATCCGTATCGAGGCATCATCCGGCTTGAGCGACGAGGAGATCAAGAGAATGAAGGCCGAGGCTGAAGCCAACGCAGCAGCCGACGCTAAGGAGAAAGAGCGTATCGACAAGATCAACCAAGCCGACAGCATGATCTTCAACACAGAGAAGCAATTGAACGAGTTGGGCGACAAGCTCCCTGCCGACAAGAAGCAACCTATCGAGGCAGCTTTGGCTAAGTTGAAAGAGGCTCACAAGGCACAAGACATCGCTGCTATCGACGCTGCCATTGCAGAGTTGAACAACGTGTTCCACGCAGCATCTCAAGAGATGTATAACGCACAGGCACAAGCTCAACAAGGTCCTCAAGGCAATCCAAACCCTGGTAACGCAGGCGGCAACAACGGTGGTGACAACATCACGGATGTTGACTTTGAGGAGGTGAAGTAATAAATAAATATAATGCAACAAAGGCGTGTTGCTCTTCTGAGTGACACGCCTTTCTTATTTTAAAACAGTATGGTGGATCAATTTAAAGAAATAATCAATAGTGGTCAATTGGTCTTGGTAGACTTCTTCGCCACTTGGTGTGTTCCTTGCCAAAGGATGCACCCTGTATTAGAACAGTTAAAGGAACAGGTCGGCGACAACATCCGCATCCTCAAACTGGACGTTGACAAGAACCAAAGTCTTTCGGCAACCTACCGTGTCCAGTCAGTCCCTACCCTCATGCTCTTCCGCAATGGAGAGGTCTTGTGGCGCCAAAGTGGAGCGTTGGGGTTAAATGAACTCAGCGCGGTTGTTCGACAGTATCAGTAAAATTGTATGGGTTTATGGTATATGGTATATGGTAGAGACGATGTGCACATCGTCTCTACTGTGTGTCTATCTCGATTTTATATGAAATCTGCCTTATTCTGAGTCAATAAGCCTATGCACTATGCCTATACCTTTGACTCACATAATTATATATAGCATTGCGACATTGGTCAATATTATCCATAGAATAAGTCTCAGGCAATTCGTTCCAAAGAAACATCCTATCGAGGCAGCTTTGGCTATGTTGAAAGAGGCTCAAGACATCGCTGTTATCGACGCTGCCATTGCAGAGTTGAACAACGTGTTCCACGCAGCATCTCAAGAACAGTCACAAGCTCAACAAGGTCCTCAAGGCAATCCAAACCCTGGTAACGCAGGCGGCAACAACGGTGGTGACAACATCACGGATGTTGACTTCGAGGAGGTGAAGTAAAATCCCGAAATTTCAAAGTGACAGTCGAAAACAATACGGTGTAACTCAAATAGTTACACCGTATTTTCTTTTTTGTGAGTATTTTTAATTTCTGCTTGTTTATTTAAGATTTCTGCCTATATTCGTACCATATTTGTACAGACAAAAGTAGATAATTTGTCCCTTATGACGCATAAATACCACTAAAAGGAGATGAAACAAAAGACAACCCTACCTTTCCTTTTCTATTACAACATTCGTTTTTTGAATATGGATATATTTCTTATCTTTGAACAACTCGAGAATAAACGCATTTCAAATAATAGAACAACTATAATTATAAAACATGACAACAGCACACTTTGAACACATTCAAGACCATATTATTCAAGAATTAAAGAAAGCACACAAAAACATTGAGATCGCAGTTGCTTGGTTTACCAATTACGATTTATTCCAAACTCTCATGGAGGCAAGAAGCCACGGAGTAGTTGTTTCAGTACTTATTCAAGATGATGTTATCAACAGAG